>JAZGDQ010000195.1:0-2055 GCA_036477985.1 bacterium | reverse complement strand
GAAGGTCGAATGGTGGACCGGAACCACCCGCTTGGCGCCGAGCAGCTCGGCGGCGATGGCGGCCTGGCGCGGGTCCATGGTGAAGCGGTCCCCGATGGGGAGAAGGCACAGGTCGGGGGCGTAGAGCTCCCCGATGTAGCGCATGTCGCCGAAGAGGTTGGTGTCGCCGGCGTGGTAGATCCGCTTTCCGTCCTCCACGGTGAGGACGATGCCGCAGGGCTCGCCCGCGTACTTGGCGTCGGCCCCGAAGCTCGAGCTGTGCATGGCGTGGGTGAGGGTGACCTGGACGCCCCCGAAGTCGACCGTCCCGCCCTTGCCCATGGGGGCGGCGTTGTCGCCCAAATCCCCCTCGGCGGCCAGGAGGTTGATCAGCTCGTAGGGCCCGGCCACGGGGCAGGCGCCCTGCCCGTAGACGGCGAGGATGCCGGCCGTGTGATCGAGGTGGCCGTGGGTGACGCAGATGAGGTCGGCCTTCTGGGGGGCCTGCAGGTTCTCGGGGCAACGGGGATTCCCCTCGAGCCAGGGGTCGATGTAGATGGTCTTGCCGCCCCCGGTTTTCACGAGGAAACTCGAGTGTCCCAGATAGGTCAACGTGGCGCCCATGAGATGCCTCCCGAAATCGCGCGATCGCCGCACAGTGATGAAGAGCCGGGTCCTCTTTCCGGGCCCGGGCGAGCTTCTCCCCCCCTCGGGGGGCGCCCGGGAACCGAAGATGACCTCGTCGAGTGAATCCTATTATAGTTCTCCTTCGCCGGGAGCGGAAGGGCGGGGCGGAATCCGGGAGGGGGAATTTTTCATGGCGATGCCCGATTTTTCGGAAATCCCGGCCCGCCCGCCGCTCCGCATCCGGCCCATGCGCCGGGAGGATCTGGCCGAGGTGGCGGCCATCGAGGCCCTCTCCTTCTCCCTCCCCTGGTCGGAGGCCGTCTTCCGCCGCGAGCTCGAGGAGATTTCCCACTCCCACCTTCCCGTCGTGGAGGGGGAGGTCGAGGAGGAGATGGAGGGCAGGGGCGAGATACTCGCCTACGCCTGCTGGTGGGAGGTGGCGGACGAGTGCCACATCACGAACTTCGCGGTGGCTTCCCGCGCCCGCCGCCGGGGGGTGGCCGATTTCCTTCTGATCGGCCTCCTGGAGGAGGCCAGCCGGAGGGGCGCCCGCCGGGCCTCCCTGGAGGTGCGCATGAGCAACGCGGGGGCGATCGCTCTTTACGAGAAGCACGGCTTCACGAAAGCGGCCATCCGCCCGAAGTACTACCCCGACAACGGGGAGGACGCTCTCGTCATGTGGAAGGAGCGGATTTGAGGCCCTCCCTCCTTCCCTCGGTCTCCCTCCTCCGCCGGGCTTTCATCCTCCTCCGCCGGGCGGCGGAGGCTCCCGGGGAGACGCCGGGGAGGGGAGGTGTGGTATAGTGGCATCATCGCCCCGTCGGGCGCGCCCGGTCCCCGCTCCTCCGCCCTTCTCGGCCCGGCCATGAATGACTTCGCCGTCTCCGACATCATCGCCCTCACCGTCCTGGGGGGATTCTTCCTCCGCAGCTTCTTTCGGGGCGCGCTGAAGGAGCTGTTCTCCTTCCTCGCCCTCGCGGGCGGGTTCTTCGCGGCCGCCCGCTACGGAAGCGCCGCGGGCGAGGCGCTGGGGAGGTGGACGGGGGAGTCGGACTGGCTCGGCTACGCCGGAGGGGGCGCCGTTTTCGTCGCCGTCTGGCTCGCCGTCGGCCTGTTTGGTGGGCTCGTCTCGCGCCTCGCCCGGGCCGCCTCCCTTGGGCCGGCCGACCGGTTCGGGGGAGGGCTGATCGGGCTGGCGAAGGGGGTGCTCATCGTTTCGGTGGCGGTGGCGGCGATCGACGCCTACGCCCCGGGACTCATCCTCGAGGACGGCGGGGGCGGCCGCGTCATCCCCCACATCCGGTGGGTGGGGGGATATATCAGGACGGTCTCCACGGGGGAGGTGGGCGAGCGCCTGGAGCAGGCGCGGGAGAGGATCGGCGCGGCGGCGGGCGCCCTGGGCGGAAAGGTTGGGAGCGGGCCCTCGGCGGCCGACTCCCGCAAGATAGA
>JAZGDQ010000194.1:0-6545 GCA_036477985.1 bacterium | reverse complement strand
GCGGCCGAGGCGGTTGATGCGGCGGCGGCGGCCGATGCGGCCGAGCCGCCCCCGGCGGAGGCGCCCCCGGCGGAGGGCGGGGACGGCCCGCCGGGAGGGGCGGAGTCCTAAACGGGAGGGGCGGCGTGCGCGGTCACGGGATGGGGCTTTGCATCGAGATGGCGGACTACGCGCCGGGCTGCGAGGAGGAGGTGCGCGCCTGGCTGGACGGGGACCACGTCGCCCGGATGCTCGAGGCGCCCGGGATGCGCGGCGCCGCGTGCTATGAGGCGGTCCGCGGGGAGCCGCGGTTCCTGAACCTCTACGAGGCCGAGTCGGTCCACGTCTTCTACGGCGAGCCGTTTCTCTCTCTCGCCGCCGCGTCCAGGGAGCGGGACCGGGAGATGGAAGCGAAGCGCACCGCCTCGGTGCGCCTTCTTTGCGCCCAGGTATATCCCGCCCTTGCGCCCGAGCCTCCCTTCCTCCCCACGGCGGAGGCGGCCGGGCTCGCGCCCGCCGTCCAGCTGGGGCGGATATTCGTCCCCCCCGAGAACGTGCCCGACTTCCACGCCTGGTACGCCCAGGAGCGGGCGCCGGATATCGAAAAGGTCCCCGGCGTGCGGCGCATCCGCCGCTTCCTGCCCGTCGAGGGGGATCCCCTCATGATCGTTCTCTACGAGATGGAGGACGAGTCGGTTCCCGGCGGGCCGGCGTGGAAGGAGGCGACCGCGACGCCCTGGAGCGGAAGGGTGCGGAGCTATTACCGCCAGGAGCCGGGCTCCCCCGGGGTGTACCGGCGGCGCGGCCTCGCCCGCTGAGGGATCAGAAGGGCTCGTCTTCGCGGTTTTTGGGCTTGGGGGGAGGGAGGTCCCGGGCGAGGCCGAGGTCCTGTCTTCCGTAGGGCGGCTGCTTCTCGGCCGCCTCCTCGGTGCGCAGGAGGTTGAGCCCCATCCAGACCACCTTGCCGATCAGGCGCTCCTCGATCGATTCGCCCGGTTCGAGGTGCCAGAACTCCACCCGGAACTCCGAGCGGTTCGAGGGGACCAGGGCCACGTGGGCGGGGTCCAGCACCTGGACCCGCTTCACCGTGCACCCCCCGTCCTGCTCGCGCAGGGCGTAGATGCCCTGGGCGGTGATGGTCCGCTCGTTGCGGTCCACGGCGACGATGCACCCGTCCGGCAGCTCGGGCTCCATGCTCCTTCCGAAGACCTGAACCGCCACCAGGTTGGCCGAGCGGTGGCCGAACTCCTCCCGCGGCAGGAAGAGCCAGCCGAGGACGCTCTCGTCCACGATCCGCGCGTTCCCCCCCGCCACCTGGCCCGAGACGAGGGGCACGGGCACGAGGTCATCCCGCCCGGGAGGGCTCTCCCCCTGCGCGGGGAGAATCCGCACCGTGCACTCGATGCCCGAGGGGGGCAGGGCGAGCAGGTCGGCGAGGGAGAGGCCGGCGGCCCCGGCGATCCGCCGCAGAAGGCCGACGGGGGGATCCGTCTCCTCGGTTTCGATCCGCTCGATCTCCTCCGGGCTCACCCCCGCCTCTCGGGCGAGGGCCGCGCGCGTGAGTTCCTTCCCCTCGCGGAGGCGGCGCAAGCGCGCGCCCAGGCCCGGCTGCCGATCCGTCACGGCTTTTCCGTCCTCCATGCTCCGCCGGCGGGGCCGGGCGCGGGCGTCCTCATCTCCTGCGCCCGAAGAGGGCGCCTACGTTCAGGCGGCCCGGGCCCAGCAGGATGAAGGCGAGGCTGACGATGAACGTCGTGGTGAGCAGGCTGTGGTCGAGCAGGGATTCGGGGGAGACGGCGCCCGCCCGCCACATGGCGAGGGCCGCCGTCGCCGCCGCGAACAGGGCGGCGATGCGGACCGCGATGCCGAGAAAGAGGGCCGTCCCGACCAGGAGCCTCAGCCCCGAGGCCGCGAAAGCGAGGTAGGCCTTCGCCGGCATGCCGCCCAGCCCCAGGCTCCAGAGGGAATCCCAGTGTTGGGGGAGCTCCCGGTAGCCCTGCAGGGCGATGAGGAGGCCGAACCAGAGCCGGAGAATCGTCACGCCCCAGCTGCGCGTGTTGGAGTTCACCCCGCCCTCCTTGAAGGAATCAGCGCGGGAAGCGGCTGTAGTCGGGCTTGCGCTTCTCCTGGAAGGCGCGCATCCCCTCCGCCGACTGGTCGTTGTTCCACACGGCGTTGAGGAGCTCGCTGCCGTGGGTCCAGGAGGAGTAGTGGAGGTCGCCCAGGTAGTTGAGGCTCGTCTTCATGTAGCGCAGGCTCATCGGCGCGTGGCTGTTGATGGCGGCGCACCACTCCCGGGTCGTCTCCTCGAGCTTCTCGTCAGGGACGACCTCGTTGATGAGGTTCATCTCCTTGGCCTCTTGGGCCGTGTAGTGGCGGGCGAGGAAGAGGATCTCGCGGGCCTTGCGGTCCCCCACGAGGAGGGGGAGGTACTGGGTCGCGCCCACGACGGGGAGCGCGCCCACGCGGGCGCCCGACTGGCCGAACTTGGCGTTCTCGCTCGCGATGCACAGGTCGCAGTAGAGCTGCCACTCGTTGCCGCCCCCGATGCACCAGCCCCGCACCATGGCGATGGCGGGCTTTCCGCAGTTGCGGAGGAGCATGCACAGCCTGCGCATCTTGTTGTTCCAGATGTGGCCCGTCTGCGCGTCGAGGTTGAGCATCATCTGCATGTCCCCGCCGGAGGAGAAGTTCCCCTCCTTGCCGTAGAGGACGCCGACCCCGATTCCGGGGTCTTCGTCCAGGCGGGTGAAGGCGTCGATGACTTCGTTGATCATCTCGAAATTCATGGCGTTGAGGACCTTGGGCCGGTTCAGCCCGACCCATAGGGTCTTGTCCTCCACCGTCACCTCGATCGTCTCGTAGTCCATGCACTCTTCTCCGCGAATGTGGTCGGTGGGAGCGCCCCGGCGCGGGGCGCCATTCTCCCACAGCGCGCGCTTCTCTTCCAAGCGCCGCAGGCTTTATCTCATGAGGGAGAGCGCTCCCTTGTAGAGCACCTGGAAGGAGACCAGGACGAGGAGGAGGGCCAGGGTCCGGGTGATGGTTTTCGAGCCGACCCGGCCCGAGAGGGCGGCGCCGGCCTGGGCGCCCACGATGACGCCGAGGGCGAGGGGGATGATGATGTCGCCCTTGGCGTGCAGGTTCCCGCGCAGGAAGTGGACGGCGACGGCCACGCTCGTCGTTATCAGGAGCAGACACTGGGACGTGGCGGTCGCGATGTGGGGCGGAACGCGGAGGAGGCGGATCATGAGGGGGACGTATATGGGGCCACCTCCGATTCCGAAGAAGCTGGAGAAGAACCCGACGACCGTGCTCATCCAGATGCCGAGCTTGTAGCGGAAGCGGTAGGCGTAGACGTTGCCGTCCCGGTCGACGATTCGGCGCTCGGCGAAGGAGCCGCTGGCCCCATCCGGAGGGTGAGGCTCCCCCCTCGCGCCCGAATCCTTGGAATCCTGGGAGAGGAGGGAGACGCAGAGCCCGAGGAGGCCCAGGCCGAGGAGGATGTCGAAGAGGCCGCGGGGGGTCCGGCTCGTGCCGAAGACGCCCAGGACCACCCAGGGAGAGGCGACAAGCCCGTAAACGAGGCTCGTTTTCAAATCGATTCGCCCGAGCCGGAAGTAAGCGGCCGAGCCGGACAGAGCGTTCAGCGCCACCACCGATAGCGAGGTGGCGGTGAGGAGTTCGGCGGGCTGTGCGGGAAAGATGAGCAGGAGGACAGGGGTGAGGATGAAGCCCCCGCCGGCGCCGACGAGGGTGCCGAGGACGCCGATGCCCAGCCCGAGGAGCAGGAATTCGAGGAAGTAAAGCATGAGGCGGCTCCTGTGGGCCGGGCGGCGCTCCCTCCCCGCGGCATGCGCCCCTCTTGTCTCTCAGGGGGATGCTCCCTTCAAGACGAAGGCGCGCCGGCGTCCCTTCGGGGCGAGGCGGGCGGCGTGGGCATCGGGGGGAAGCCGTGGGTGAACGGGGAGCCGGGCGGCGGGGGCGGTCAGACGCGCCTCCCCTTGGGCGCGGCGCGGCGGGAGGCCTCCTGGCGCTCGAAGTTCACCGAGATTCGCTCGCGGGTGCACCACGCGACCAGCTCCTCGAGCTGTCTGTCCAGCTGGGCCGGAATGCGGGCGATCTCGCTCTTTTTGGCCTTGAGCGAATTGATGGTCCCCATGTTCTGGTTTTGTGTGAGGAGTGTCTTCTGGAGCTCGTCCTTGAGCAGCTTCTCCTTGGCCTTCGCCTGGGTGATCTGACGCTTGCCGTTCTCGATCTCCTTGCGGACCCCGGAGCAAACCGAGTTGTTGCGTAGCTTGTAAACGAATCCGCAGACGACGAACAAGAAGACGAGGCCGAGCAGAAGGAGCTCGGGCCCGCTCACGCTGAAAATGAGTTTCGTTAAAAATTTCGCCATTACGCATCGTCCATCGGCACCCAGTCGGCAGACCGGAAGTACCGGGAAGTGGGATTGTCCTTATAGAACTGTTGGACCTCCTGGTAGAGCTTCACCTTGGCGGCCAGCTCGGATATGTCCTTGCTCTGCTCCATCTCGTACACCTGGGTTTGGAGCTGGTTGATGAGGGACATCTGCTGGGGAATGATCCTCTCCTTCACCTTGAGGCAGGCCTCGTTCGCCTTCCGGATGGAATTTTGAAGGGCGATGACGTGGTCGTGGACATCGTCCTCCTCCCGGAAGATGTCATCCTTGAGGGTGGAGGATGTCCCGATGGTGCGGAGGGCCCACCAGAGGGAGGAGAGGGTGAGGATGAGCTCTATGGCGACCCGGATCTCATCCACGAATTTGAGCACGAGTCCACCTTCCGTCATGGGCGAATTGTGTACGCGCCGAAGCGTCATGCCGGGAGGCGAGGGAGCCGCCGCACCCGAAGAAAATTCGAAAACCGTAATTCCTTTCGCTCCTCGGGGCGCTCACCACCCCTATCGTAATGAAATATGACCTCTTTCCGCAAGGGAAGGGATGGCATGCCGTGATTCGGGGATGAGGGGGAGGGAGGTTTTCACCCCTCCCCGAGGGGTGTTTTGCCGTGGGTGAGGGGCCGTAGTATGCTGGATGCGCTGGTATCGCGCGGTTTCTGGGAAATCCGCCGCTGGAGGGAGAAGGCCCGATGCAGGTCCCGTTGGACACACCCGTTCAGGTTCGGGCGGAGAAATTCCGGGGCGTCCTGGACGATGAGCGGGCCGCCGCCTACCGCGTTCTTCAGGAGAGCGGCGCCATTCTGGAGGAGGCCGAGGCGCCGCCCGTTCGTTCCCCCCGCCTGGCCGAGGGGGGGCGCAGCCTCGTCGCCCTCGCCCGTGGGAGGGACCGCGCCGAGGCGATCCGCCTCGCGGCCGATCTGCTCGGCGGCTTCGGGCGCGCGGTCGATCCGCCCGGCCCCGTCCTCCTCAAGCCCAACTTCAACTCGGCCGACCCCTTCCCGGCCTCGACCCATCCCGATCACCTCCAGACGGTGATCGACCTGCTGCGCGAGGCCGGCTGTGCGGAGATCGCCGTCGGGGAGATGGGGGGGCTTCTCTCCCTTCCGGCGAAGGAGAACTTCGAGCGGTGGGGGATGCCCGCCTTCGGGGAGAAGAACGGTCTCGAGGTGCTCCGCTTCGACGAGGAGCCCTGGGTGCGGGCGCACGCGCCGGGGGCTGTGCGCTGGGGCGGGTGGGTCCATTGCATCGAGCGCCTCCTGCGGCCGGGCCAGCACGTGGTCAACCTGCCCACCATGAAGAGCCACGGCGGGGGGCCGCGCTTCAGCCTCTCCCTCAAGAACGTCTACGGCTTCGTCCACCCGCGCGACCGGGTGCGGGCCCATTTCGTTCCCCAGATGGCCGAGATGATCATCGAGACGAACCTGCTCTACACGCCGAGCCTCATCGTCCTCGACGGGACGAAGTGCTGGATCTCGGGCGGGCCCTACACGGGCGAGGAGCGGGCGCCGAACCTCATCATCGCGGGCGACGACCGGATTGCGGTGGACGTGGCGGGCGCCGCCGTCCTGCGCTTCATGGGGGCCGAGCTGATGCAGGGCTATCCGGTCTGGTCTCACCGCCAGATCCGCCGCGCGGTCGCGCTCGGCCTGGGAGCGTGCGGGCCCGAGGAGGTGGCGCTGCGCTTCGCCGACGCGACGGGGAGCGCCGATTTCCCGGACCTGGAGGAGAAGGTGCGCGCCCTGGTGGCCGAGGGCGATCCGGGCCCGGGGGGCGCGGGGAACGGGCGGCCGGTTTCCGCGGAATTCGTTGACGAGGGGGGGGGGATGGGCTAGATTCGCTGGTGCCGCGGGAGGGGCGCTTGATGAGGCCCGCCCGGCGCCCGCGGCGCGAACATGGGGGGCTGTAGCTCAGCTGGGAGAGCGCATGACTGGCAGTCATGAGGTCAGGGGTTCGATCCCCCTCAGCTCCACCAAAGAGTCCAAGCTTCCAGAGCTTCTCTGATATCGCACCGGCCCAGGCCTGGAAACCGCCCCGGTTCCGGGCCTTTGGCGTATAGGGGCATCTCTCTCTGATTCGGAGAGACGCACATTCCCGCGAGTCCCCGCCCCAAAGTCCGAAACGTCTCTGCCAGCGAGTTTCGCAGT
>JAZGDQ010000193.1:0-15895 GCA_036477985.1 bacterium | reverse complement strand
TCGCCGTGGACGCGCGGGAGGAGTTCCTCGGCGCCCTGGCCGGCGTGACCGACCCCGAGGAGAAGCGCAAGCGCATCGGGGAGACGTTCATCCGCGTCTTCGAGCGCGAGGCGCGCAAGATCGGCGGGGCGCGCTTTCTCGTTCAGGGCACCCTCTACCCCGACGTCATCGAGAGCGTCTCCTTCAAGGGCCCCTCGGCCGTCATCAAGAGCCACCACAACGTGGGCGGGCTCCCCGAGAAGATGAATCTCGACCTGGTCGAGCCCCTGCGCGAGCTCTTCAAGGACGAGGTCCGCGCGGTGGGCGAGGAGCTGGGCCTGCCGCGCGAGATCCTCTGGCGCCATCCCTTCCCCGGCCCGGGGCTCGCCGTCCGCCTGCTGGGGGAGGTGACCGCCGAGCGCCTGGGGGTGCTCCGGGAGGCCGAGGCCATCTTCATCGACGTGCTGCGCGCGGGCGGCTGGTACGACAAGGTGTGGCAGGCCTTCGCCGTCCTCCTCCCCGTCCGCACGGTGGGGGTGATGGGCGACGCGCGCACCTACGAGAACGCCCTGGCCCTGCGGGCCGTCACGGGCGAGGACGGCATGACGGCCGACTGGGCCCGCCTGCCCCCCGAGCTGCTGGCCGAGGCGTCGGGGCGGATCATCAACGAGGTGCGGGGCGTAAACCGTGTGGTGTATGATATCTCCTCCAAACCGCCCGCGACCATCGAGTGGGAGTGACCATGGGCGCGGAATTTGTCCATCTGCATGTCCACAGCCAGTACAGCCTTCTGGACGGCACCACGCGCATCGACGAGCTGGTGCGCCGGGCGGCGGAGTTCGGGATGCCCGCCGTGGCGCTCACCGATCACGGCAACATGTTCGGGGCCGTCAAGTTCTACAAGGAGGCGCGCAAGGCGGGCGTCAAGCCCATCGTGGGATGCGAGGTCTATGTCGCTCCCGGCAGCCGCCACCAGAAGGGGAACGGGCGCACCGGCGCCCGCGCCTACCACATGCTCCTCCTGGCCCGGGACGCGACGGGCTACCACAACCTGTGCGAGCTGGTGACGGCGGGCTTCACCGAGGGGATGTACTACCACCCCCGGGTGGACCGTGAGCTCCTCTCCCGCCACGCCGACGGGCTCATCTGCACCACCGCCTGCCTGCGCGGGGAGGTGAACGACGCTCTCCTGGCCGGAAACCGCGACAAGGCCCGCGAGGCGGCCGCCTTCTACAAAGAGCTCTTCCCGGGCCGGTTCTACCTGGAGGTGCAGGACCACGGCTTGGAGGAGGACCGCCGGCTCATCCCCGAGGTGATCAGCCTGGGGCGCGAGATGGACCTCCCGCTCGTGGCGACGAACGACGTCCACTACCTCGACCGGGGAGACCACGCCTTCCAGGAAGTGCTGATCTGCGTCCAGACCGGAAAGACGCTGAACGACCCGAAACGGATGACCATCAAGAGCGAGGAGTTCCACCTCCGCGAGGCGGCCGAGATGGAGGCCCTGTTCGGCGAGATTCCCGAGGCCCTGAAGAACACCCTTGCCATCGCCGAGCAGTGCGCCTACGACTTTGTGTTCGGAGGGAATCACTATCCCGACTTCCCGACCCCGGAGGGGGAGGACCGCAAGCGCTACCTGCGCCGCCTGGCTGAGGAGGGGCTCGCCGGGCGGCTGGCGCGGGCGGGGGTGGAAGGGGCCGAGGCGGAGCGCTACCGCGAGCGCCTCGCCATGGAGCTCGAGGTCATCAACGGGCAAAACTACGAGGGCTACTTCCTCGTCGTGTGGGACTTCATCCGCTACGCCAAAGAGAGCGGGATTCCGGTCGGGCCGGGCCGCGGCTCGGCGGCGGGGAGCCTGGCGGCCTACGCCCTGGGGATCACCGGGCTCGATCCGATTCGCTACTCCCTCCTCTTCGAGCGCTTCCTCAACACCGAGCGGGTGAGCCCGCCCGACATCGACATCGACTTCTGCATGGACCGGCGCGACGAGGTGATTCGCTACGTTCAGGAGAAGTACGGCCGCGAGAACGTCTCCCAGATCATCACCTTCGGCAGCATGCTCGCCAAGGGGGTGATCCGCGACGTGGGGCGGGTGATGGACATGCCCTACGGCGAGGTGGACCGGATCGCCAAGCTCGTGCCCAACGAGCTGCGGATCACCCTCGCCGACGCCCTCAAGAAGGAGCCGCGCCTGCAGGAGGCCGCCGATCGCGACCCGAAGGTGGGCCGCCTCATCGAGACGGCGCGCAAGCTGGAGGGCAACATCCGCCACGCGGGCACCCACGCGGCCGGGGTCGTCCTCGCCTCCTCGAAGCTGACCGATTTCGTCCCCCTCTACAAGGGATCGGGCGATGAGGTCATGACCCAGTTCGACATGAAGGACATCGAGGAGTTGGGCCTGCTCAAGATAGATTTCCTCGGCCTCAAGACGCTGACGGTCATCCAGCGGGCGGAGGAGCTGATCCGCGCGACGGGGCGGGAGGTGGACGTCGAGACCCTCCCGCTCGACGACGCGGCGACCTACAAGCTCATCTCGGAGGGGCGCACCACGGGCATCTTCCAGCTCGAGAGCCGGGGCATCCGCGACTACCTGCGCAAGCTCATGCCGGCCTCCTTCGAGGACCTCATCGCCATGGTCGCCCTCTACCGGCCGGGCCCCCTGAACAGCGGAATGGTGGACACCTTCATCAACCGCAAGCACGGCCGCGCCGAGATCGACTACTATTTCGATGAGCTGCGGCCCATCCTGGAGAGCACCTGCGGCGTCATGGTTTACCAGGAGCAGGTGATGCAGATCGCCGCCGTCCTGTCGGGCTTCTCCCTGGGGCGGGCGGACGTGCTGCGCAAGGCGATGGGAAAGAAGATCCCCGAGCTCATGCAGGAGCAGAGGCGCGATTTCGTCGAGGGCGCCGCCGCCCGGGGGAAGGATCGGCGCAAGGCCGAGGCGCTTTGGGAGCAGATTCAGGAATTCGCCGGCTACGGCTTCAACAAGAGCCACAGCGCGGCCTACGCCCTCATCACCTACCGCACGGCCTACCTCAAGGCCCACTATCCGCGCGAGTTCATGGCCGCCCTCCTGACGTGCGACTGCGATAACCCCGACAAGGTGATCAAGGACATCTCCGAGTGCCGGGAGGCGGGGATCCCCGTCGCCCCCCCCGACGTGAACGCGAGCGCGAAGGACTTCACCGTCGAGGGCGAGTCCATCCGCTTCGGGCTGGCCGCGGTGAAGAACGTGGGGCTGGGGGCGGTGGACGCCATCCTCGCGAGCCGGGAGGCGGAGGGGCCCTTCGACTCCCTGGAGGACTTTTGCCGCCGGGTGGACCACCGCCATCTCAACCGAAGGGCGCTGGAGAGCCTCATCAAGGCGGGCGTCTTCGACCGCCTCGGCATCGGGCGGGCCCAGGCGACGGCCTCCCTGGAGGGCGTCCTCGAGTCGGCCGCGCGCGAGCAGCGCAGCGCGGCCATCGGCCAGGGCAGCCTGTTCTCCCCCAAGGAGGCGTCGGCGGTCGCGCGCAGCCTGCCCGAGGCGCCCGAATGGTCCGACCGCCAGCGGCTGGCCAGCGAGCGCGAGGTCCTGGGCTTCTACGTCTCGGGCCACCCGCTGGACGATTACGACAGCGTCATCCGCCGCTTCACCAACATGAACTCGCGCCAGGTCGCCGAGTTGGGGGGGAGCCAACGGGTGCGCATGGCCGGAATCGTCCACTCCTTCCGGATCCGCACCACCCGGGCGGGGCGGCGGATGGCCAGCTTCGTTCTCGAGGATCGAGCAGGGACGGTGGAGATGATACTCTTCCCGGACGATTTCGAGGCCCACTACACCCTGCTGGAGTCGGAGGAGCCCATCTTCATCGAAGGGGCCGCCGAGGTCTCCGAGGACGGGGTGCAGGTCGCCGTGCGCGAGATCCGCCCCCTCGAGGAGGTCGAGCGCAGCCTGGCCCAGCGGGTGGTCCTCTCCCTTAGGCCGGAGGACCGGGGCCACAGCCGGCTCGCGGCGGTGCGCGAGGTGCTGTCGCGCCATCCGGGGGAGTGCCCCGTCCGCTTCTCGCTGCGCTTTCCCGAGCGCGAGGTGGTGGTCGAGGCCGGGCGGGAGTTCATCGTGGCGCCGACCGTCGCGCTCTCCGAGGAGCTGGAGGCGCTGGTCGGGGCGGAGGCCGTCTACTTTGAATGATGCGGCGGAGGCGGCGGTCGCAGCGGGAGGCGCGGACATCCGGGCCCGCTTCTTGGGGCGGATGCCCTACGGGGCGGCCTGGGATCTGCAGCGGACCCTTTGGGAGGAGCGCGCCGAGGGGCGCCTCGCCGAGGACGCCTTCCTCTTCCTCGAGCACGAGCCGGTCTTCACCCTGGGACAGGGCGGGGAGGCGTCGAACGTGCTCGAGAGGCGCTCCCCCGTGGACGGGAGGGAGGTTCCCCTCGTCCGCGCGAACCGGGGGGGGGAGGTCACCTACCACGGCCCGGGCCAGCTCATGCTCTACGCCGTGTGCGACCTGCGCCTTTCGGGCCGCGACGTTCACGCCCACTGCAGAAGGCTGGAGGAGGTGTTCCTCCGCCACCTGGCGGGGCTGGGAATCGCGGCCCAGCGCAGGGCCGGGACGGCGGGCCTCTGGGTGGGGGAGGAGAAGATCCTCTCCCTCGGGGTGGGCGCCCGCAGGTGGGTGACGATGCACGGGGTGGGATTCAACGTCTCGACGGACCTGAGGTTTTTCGAAATGATCCATGCCTGCGGAGAGGTGGGGGCGCGCGCCACCTCGCTGGAGCGTCTGCTCGGCGAGGCCCCCCCGCCGGGCGAGGTGGCGGAGGCCCTCCTCCCCCTGTGCGCCGAGGTGTTCGGGGCGAGGGTGTCGACGGCGCCCGGCCCCGAAGGCTGGCTCCGCCCCTTGGCCGCCGCGGTGGAGGCCGGAGACTGATGGTGCGACGAATCGGGAGATGGACCTTGTGGGCCGGGGCGGCGGTGCTGCTCGCGGCCGGAGCGGCGGCGGCGGCCCAGGCCGCGGGGGCGGACGGCGGCTTCGGGTCGGGCTTCTCCCCCCGTGTGTGGGAGTTCCTCAAGAAGGGCGGCTACACCATGCTGCCCATCGGGCTGTGCTCCATCGTGGCGCTGGCCATCGTCTTCGAGCGGGTGATCTCGCTGCGCCGCCAGAAGGTGCTGCCCACCGAGCTGGTCCACGCCCTGGAGAACTATTGGGAGCGTGAGGACTTCGAGGAGGCCGTCCGGGTCTGCGAGCGCTTCGACGTGTCTTTCGCCCGCATCCTGCGGGCCGGGCTCTCGCGCCGCCACCTGGGAATCGCCGAGATGGAGCGCGCCATGGTGGGGGCCGGCCAGCACGAGTCCACCACCCTCTCGCGCAACCTGCGCGGCCTGGGGGTGATCGCGAACCTCGCCCCCATGCTCGGCCTCTTCGGCACCGTGGTGGGGATGATCCGCGCCTTCGACGTGATCAGCCAGTTCGGGACGGGCAACCCGAGCCTGGTGGCCGAGGGCATCTCCGAGGCGCTCATCACGACGGCCACGGGCCTGGTCGTGGGAATCCCCTCGCTGGCGGCCTACCATTTCTTCCGCTCCCGGGGAGACCGTTTCCTCTTCGAAATCGAGAGCATCGCCCTGGAGCTCCTCCGCAGCTTCGCCGTGCGGACCCAGGCCCAGGACGGCCAGGCCCCTTCGGGGGACCCGCCCCCGGCCGTGGCGCGGCCGGGGGTGCGGCTCGCCGAGCGCTCCCCCTCGGGAGGCGGCTCCTCCGCCGCCCGCGAGGTGAGCTGAGATGCGCTTCACCTCCCGGCCCGAGGAGGACTACAGCCTCCAGCTCACCTCCCTAATCGACGTGGTCTTCCTCCTCCTCATCTTCTTCATGGTCTCGACCTCCTTCGTCGACTTCGCGCGACGGCTCGACATCAAGCTGCCCGAGTCGAAGAAGAGCTCCGAGGTGTCGCAGAAGCAGGACTTCCTGCTGGAGGTGGGGGTGGAGAAGAAGATCTCCCTCAACGGGAAGGTCATCAGCCTCGAGGAGCTCGACCGCGTGCTCCAGGCCTCCAAGCGCAAGTCCGGCCCGCGCACCCTCACCATCAAGGCCGACAGGCGCCTCGACTACGGCTTCGTCGTCCGGCTCATGGGGATCAGCTTCTCCGCCGGAATCCGCGACATGTCGGTCGCCGTCCGGGAGTAGCGGGGCCTCGCGCCCGAGGGGCCCTTCGGTGGACGAGCGCCGCGACCCGATTCTCTCCCTTCCCGGCGGCGAGGAGCCGCCGGCCCGAATCCTTCTCATTCGCCACGGTGCCGCGGGGGGCTCCGAGGAGGGCCGCCTCATCGGCCGCCTGGACACCGACCTCCTCCCCCGCGGAGAGGACCAGGTGCGCGCGTCGGCCGCCCGGGCCGCGGCGTGGATCGAGGGGCCCGGGGAGGTTCTCCTCTTCACGAGCCCGCGCCTTCGGGCCCGGCGCAGCGCCGAGGTGTGGCGCGAGGCGCTCCCCCCCGGGTCGGCGGCCTCCGCGCCCGAGACGGTGGAGGGCCTGGCCGAGATCGACCTGGGCGAGTGGGAGGGGGAGACCTACGAATCCCTTCGCGCGCGGGCGCCCGAGCGCCTCCGCGCCCACTACGCCGATTTCGTCCGCTCGCGGCCGCCGGGGGGAGAGTCGGTCGAGGACCTCGCCCTCCGCGTCCGCCCCGCCTTCGCCCAGGTGCGGGCCCGGGCCGCCGGGCGCACGGCCGCGGTCGTGGCCCACGCCGCCGTGAACCGGGTCATCCTGTGCGACGCCCTCGGCGCCCCCTTCTCGAGCTTCTTCCGGATTGAGCAGAGGTTCGCCGCGCTCAACGTCCTGGACTACCGCGGCGAGCGGCCCTCCGTCCTCCTCCTGAACGGCTGAGGCGCCCGGGGGGGGAGGCTCCCGGCGCGGGGCGTCCCCGGCGCCTTCCGGCGATTCATTCTCATGAACAACCTGCTTGGATTTCGCGTCTAGTCCCGCCGGTTCGCCGCCTTTTGCATCAGGATGACCAGCAGGAAGAAGATGTTGAAGCTCTGGATGATGAGCAGGAAGGCGTCCACCGTCCGCCCGTCGCGCAGGACGATGGCCGAGATGCCGAGCGAACTGGCGATGAGGCAGATGAAGAAGACCGTCTGGCGGGGGGAGAGGCCCAGATCGTTCAGCTTGTGGTGGATGTGATCGCGCCCGACGTACTCGATCCACTGGCGGATCGAGTTCACCTGTCCCGAGACGACGCGCCCGATCGTGATGAAGGTCATGTCGAAGATCATCACCCCCAGGATGAGAAGGGGCATGGCGAAGGCCTTGATGGGGTCGCTCGTGTCCCACTCGCCCATGACGCCCAGGCTTGCGAGGGTGAAGCCGATGAAGGTGCTCCCCGCGTCGCCGAGGAAGATGGCGGCCGGCCGGTTGGCCCGCATGTTGTAGGGGAGGAAGCCGAGGCAGCCGCCCAAGAGGCCCAGGCTGATGAACATGAGGAAGGGCTGATTCGTCTGGAGGGCGACGAGGCCGATGAAGAAGGAGGAGATGGCCCCCAGCCCGGTGGCGAGACCGTCCATTCCGTCCAGGAAGTTTAGGGCGTTGGAGATTCCGATCAGCCAGACGAAGGTGAGGAGGACCTCGATGATGTCGCCGGTGAGGCCGGGCGGGAGGAAGGAGAGGCGCACCCCGAAGTAGATCACCAGGGCGCTGGCGACGAGCTGGCCGAGGATCTTGACGCGCGCCGAGAGCCCCCGGATGTCGTCCCACATCCCCAGCACCAGGATGAGCGTGGAGGCGATGAAGACGCCCATCAGTTCCCGGGAGTAGAGGTTGTTCACGAACATCGAGAAGGCGTAGCCCGTGAAGACGGCGATTCCGCCGAGAAGCGGAGTCGGGTTCAGGTGGGTTTTCCGCGCGTCGGGCACGTCGATCGCCTTGAGGTGGAAGGCGATGAGCCGGATGAGGGGGGTGACGAGAAAGGCGACGAGGAGGGAGACCGAGGGGATGTAGATCCAGCGGAAGCCCCCCAGCTTCAGCCACCCCCGCACCTGGGGCATCATGACGAAGATGAGGAGGAGGAAGGCGAATCCGAATATGTAGATGAAGCCGAATCCGAACTCCGACTCGTTGGGCTTTTGCGCCTCTTCGCTCATGTGTCTTCCCCTTGGCGGGAAAAAACCGCGCGCGTGGCTTCCAAAATGGTGGAGATCTCCTCCTCCGTCAAGGAAGGATATATCGGGAGCGAAAGATGCCGGGCCCAGGCCGCCTCGGCGCCGGGGAAGCCCTTCTCCCCCAGGAGGCGGTGAAGCGGCCGGTGGACGGGCCGGCGCGCCCCCACGCCCCGGGCCTCGAGCGCCCGGACGGCCGCCTCCGCGGCCCCCTCTCCGTGCCGGCCGAGCCAGCTCTCGGGGAGCCCCACCACGTAGCGGTGGAAGACGTGGCGCCCGTCCGGCGGATCGGCGGGCAGCGCCAGGCCGGTCCCGGCCAGCCCTTCGGTGAAGCGGGCCGCGATCTCCCGGCGGCGGGCGAGGAAGGTCTCGTAGCGCGCCATCTGGGAGAGGCCCAGGGCGGCCTGCAGGTCGGTGAGCTTGTAGTTCCACCTCGGCTTGAGGTCATCGCGCCCGTCGTAGGAGCGGGCGTCGCGGACACGGTCCAGCGTCTCCGCCTCCTCGCCCAGGACCATCCCCCCCTCGCCCGCGGCCAGCAGCTTGGTGGCGTAGAAGCTGCACACCGTGAGCGCGCCGAGGGCGCCGGCGGCCTTCCCCCCCCGCCGGGCGCCGAGCGCCTGGGCCACGTCCTCGATCACGGGCGGCCCCAGGGAGGCGATGTCGGCCGCCTCGGCGGGCGCCCCGAAAAGATGGGCCAGGAGGATGGCGCGCGCCCCCTCGGCGGCCGCGCCCGCCGTCTCGGGGGTGGGGTTCCCTGTCCCGGGCTCCACGTCGCACAGGATGGGCCGGGCCCCGCAGTGGAGGACGGCCTGGAGGAGGGCGGCGCAGTTGTAGCTGGGGACGACCACCTTGTCTCCGGGGCCCGCCCCGAGGGCGTGGAGGGCGAGGTGGAGAGCGGCCAGCCCGCTGCTGACGGCGACGGCCCCCCTCCGCCCGAGGTAGGCCGCCACCTCGGCCTCGAAGGCGGCCACCTTTGGGCCCTCGGCGATCTGCCCCGAGCGCACGGCCTCGGCGACGGCGAGGGCGTCGGCCTCCTCGAGGGTGGGGCGCGAGTGGGGAATGTAGGCGGACATCGCAGGGAGGGCTCAGGGCTGGAGGAACAAGCGCGCCGAGCGGAAGGCTTCGGCCGAGCGCACCCGCCCCTGAATTCCCCGGAAGGTCGAGGTGGCCAGGGCCATGTCGAGGATGGAGGTGTTCGGGATGTTCGTCTTCTCGATCTGGGAGGCGTGGGCCTTGAGCGCCCCGATTTTCTTCTCCATGACGGAGGCGATGTCAACGAAGACGGAGGGCTGGAAATCGAGCGTCGTGGGCCCCTCGTAGAAGAGCAGGTTGGGCACGTAGCGCGCCGCCGAGAGGGTGGCGGTGTGGACCGTGCGGTGATCCTGGTGGGTGTCGTCGCCGTGGTGGACGAAAATGATGTCGGGGCGGGATTCTTTGAGGATGTTTTCGAGGTAGGAGATGAAGGCCTGATCGAGGGGGATGCGCGTGTCCTCCCAGTCGCCGAGGATGAGGTTCTCCACCCCGAGAATCTTCGCCGCCGCGCGCTGCTCCCCCCGGCGCGTCTCGGCCTCCCCGCCCTCGGCGCCGCCGGAGAGGACGAGCATGGTGACGTGGTGGCCCCCCTCCACGTAGCGCGCGAGGGTGCCGCCGCATCCGTACTCCAGGTCGTCGGGATGGGGACCGATGGCGAGGATGTTCATGCGGGCCTCCTGGGGGCCGTCGCCGTCCGGCTCACCGTCTCACGAAGATGGGGTTGGAGACGATGTGCTCGCCGCGCTTGCCCTTGACGTCGAGGCGGTAGAAGAAGCGCGGATGGGGAATCGGATCGCGGTCGACGTAGTCCACCCGCATGGGGGTTGTGCCCTCGAAGATCTGGGAGACCCGCCCCATGCGGATGACCTGGGCCCGCACCTTCTCCCTCGCCCCGTTCCGCGTGGACACCTGGAAGGTGATGCGGGGAGGGCCCTTGGACCGGACGTCGTCGCCGTAGCTTCCCGGCGTCTTCTCGTCGGGCGAGATGATGCGGAAGTAGTCCAGCTGGAGGCGGGCGGGCGTATAGCCGCGCACCACGTAGAAGCGCCCGTTCACCAGGGAGCGGATGAAGGCGTCCTCGGAGAGCTCGTCGAGGAAGAACACGTTCTGGATGTTGCCGATCCGCTTGCGCCCCCTCATTTCGCGCTCGCTGTGGAAGTCGACTCCGCCGTAGCCCCAGATCGCGCGCGGGCGCTGGCCGAGGAGGTAAGCGACGAGGTATTTGTCCCACACCTGGCCCGGGAGGCTGGCGCGGAAGTTGTCCTCGTAGATGGCGTCGAAGGCCCAGTAGCCCACCGTTTGGGCGAGGACGTGGGTGTAGGGCTTGGTCTCCAGGACGCCGGGGCCCACCTCCTGTTTCGTGAGGAGGGAGCCTTGGTGGGCCCAGAGGGCGAAGCCGCCCTTCTCTTCGGTGTAGTTGATGAGCTCCTGGTAGGGCCGCACGCCCTGGGGCCCGTTGTAGATGCTGAAGGGGCTGGACCGGAAGGGGTGGGCGTCGATCGTCCCCACGAGGCCGACGAGGAAGATGGCGGCGCCGACCCAGCGGACCCATCCCCGGAAGGGCAGCAGCGGGAGGGAGAGCATCATGGGAATGAGGAAGTAGAGCGTCCCCGGAAGCAAGGCCCCGAAATAGCGCGTGCTCATTCCGTTGTTCAAGACGGGAAGGTTGCGGACGGCCTCGCGCCCCAGCCCGACCATGAGAATGTGTCGGCGCCAGTCGTGAATCTTGAGCTTGCCGAAAATGGGGTCGCCCGAAACGTAGTAGAAGGGCGCCGTCTCGATTCCCGGCAGGATCACCATGCCGGGGTTCTCCCGCTGGAGCTTCTCGATGGCGTTGAAGTATAGGTCCACCCCGATCTTCAGGACCGAGGGCCGGTGGTCGAAGATCCGGCTGACCAGGTTCCGGAAGGGCGGGACGCCCCACCCCACGCGCACCAGCTCGTGGTCGGTGAATACGATGATGGAGATGCCCGCCTGCTTGGCGCGCGCGACGATCTCGTCCGCGGAGAGCTCGCCCGTGCTGAAGGTGGTGTGGACGTGAATGATTCCCCGGTAGGGCTTGAGCTCGCCCGTGGACGCCCCCTCGGAGCGGGCCGGCCATCCAAAGAGGACGAGGGCGAGGGCGGCCGCCAGGGCGGTGAGCGCGGTCCGTCTCATGAGGCGGAGCCTCCCGCCGGGGAGGCGGAGTCGGGAGAGAGGGGGGAGAGGAGGCGGCGGTAGAGGGCGTCGAGCCGATCGCACATCGCCTCGTCGCTGAACCGGCGCGCGCGCCGCCGCCCTTCGCTTCCCATGGCCTCGCGCTCCTCGGGCCGGGAGAGCAGCCGGTCCATCGCCTCCGCCAGGGAGGCGGGGTCCGCCGCCGGAACGAGGAGGCCGGTGGCACCCTCCTCGACGACCTCGGCCACCCCCCCCACCCGGCTGGCCACGACGGCCAGGCCCGCGGCCATCGCCTCGACGATGGCCCGCCCCATTCCCTCGTTCAGGGAGGGGAGGACGAAGAGGTCCATCGTCTCGAGCAGCTCCTCCACGTCCTGGCGCCAGCCCAGGAAGAAGACCCGGTCCCGAACGCCCAGCTCCCCGGCGAGGGCCTCGTAGGCCGCGCGCTCCCCTCCGTCCCCGACGAGGAGGAGGCGGGCGGCCGGGTGGCGCTCGCGAATCCGGGCGAGGGCGCGGATCAGGGCCCCGTGCCCCTTCACCGGGTCGAGGCGCCCGACCGAGCCGATGAGAACTCCCTCGGCGGGAAGCCCGAGGGCGGCGCGCCGGGCGCGCTTCTCGCCGGGCGAGAGGCCGCCCTGGCGCCCGGGGAGGGGGATTCCGCTGAAGACGGTCACGAACAGGCCGGGCCGGCCCACCCCCGCCTCGAGGTGCTCCTCCGCCTCCCGGTCGGTGAGGGTGACGACGGCGTCCGTCCAGCGGGCCATGAGCCTCTCGGCCCAGACGAAAAGGCGCGACCGGAGGGGGCCAAAGTAGCCGTAGAAGACGTGGCCGTGGGGGGTGTGGATGACCTTGGGGCGGCCGGCGAGGCGGGCCGCCAGGCGGCCCAGGATGCCCGCCTTGGAGGTGTGGGTGTGGACGATGTCGAAGCGGCCGCGGCGGATGAGCCGGGTGCAGGCCCAGAGGGCGGCCAGATCACGCAGGGGGCGGACGGGGCGAACGAGCGAGGGCAGGCGAACCACCTTCACTCCCTCCGCTTCGGCCCGCTCGCGGAGCGGGCTCTCCTCGGTCAGGCCCGTTCCGCATGCCAGGGTCACATCGCAGCCGCGGCGAAGCTGGCCGATGCAACTCAAAAGCGTGTTGTCGGAGGAGCCGCCCCGGTCGAGCCGGGTGATGATGTGCAACACCCTCACGCTGCCTCTCTCGGCTGGGCGGACCCTCGAATCTCCGTAGAGGTTCTCAAGATGAAAATTCTAGCAGAGCCCGGAGAAGGAAGCCAGGAGGTGTTAAGCCTCTGAATCGAAAGGGTATGAGGCGCTCTCCCGCCTGCGCGGCGGGGGGGAAAGCGGGCCCGCCGCCCTCCCTGGGCCGGGCGGGCGGATCGCCCCCTTCCCCCGGGGCGCCCGCCATCGATTTTTTCTTGAAAGCGCCGGTATTCTTTGGTATTTTTAACAAGGCCGTCTGCGACAGGCGCGGACGGCTTGTTGGCTTTTCGCGCCAGTTCCCGTGAAAACGGCGCGGAAGGTTGCATCATCGGCCGCGCAGCTTCGTCCTCTGGAAAGGTGTGTCGAAAGGTGTGCCGAGTCGCCCCATTTGCATCACGGCAGGAGAAAAAGAAGGTGCCAGAAGGGACAGTGAAGTGGTTCAACGACGCTAAAGGCTATGGGTTCATTTCGCAGGAGGAGGGGGACGACGTATTCGTCCACCATTCGGCCATCCAGTCCGATGGGTTCCGATCCCTCCAGGAGGGCGAGCGCGTCACATTCGAGATCACCCAGGGCCCCAAGGGGCTCCAGGCGGCGAATGTGAAGAAGGAGGGGGCCGAGTAAAGGCGGGGCCGAATCCCCGGGAGGTGAAAAATCGGCGGCCGGAGACGGCCGCCGATTTTTTTGCGCCCGGAGGCGCTCCGAAAACGCCGCCGGGGGGCCCAGGCGCTCGGGGCTCCCCGTCCGGCGGGCCGCCCCTGGGTCTTCCCTCGCCCTGCGGGGAAGGAGATCTCTTTCGCGGCGGCCTCCGCCGTCATTCCGCCCGGGAGAAACAACCCTCTTGGAATACCCGCCCCGGCGGAGGAGCCGGGGAGAGGGGATGCGGAGGGCCGGGCCTATTCTTCCCCTCCCTCGACGAAGCGCTCGTACCAGACCGAGAAGGTCATCCAGGCCCAAAGGGGAAGGCTCCAGTCGGCCCGGCCGGCGATGTGGTCCCTGAGCAGGCCGGCGATCTCCTCGTGGCCCACCAGGCACCAGCGCTCCATCCGGCCCGGGGAGAGCAGCTCCCGCGCCGTGGGGGCCAGGTCGGTCCGGAGCCACTCCGCCATGGGCACGGTGAATCCCTGGCGCGGGCGGCGGAATATGGCGGGCGGGACCACCTCGGCCAGGGCCTCGCGCAGGATGCGCTTTCCCTCCCCGCGGCGGACCTTCCAGCTCAGGGGCGCCGCCGCCGACAGGCCCAACAGCTCGGGCCCGCAGAAGGGCAGGGCGAGCTCGAGCCCGTTCACCGCGGCGAGGGCGCCCGCCATCGGAGTGAGGGAGGCCCGCAGCCACATGTTGAGATCCACCTGAAGGATCTCGGCGCCGTAGCCCGGCGGGAAGCCCGCGTCCTCGGGCGCGCGCCAGGGCATGGGGCTGGACTGGGCCAGGCGCGCCATGGTTCCCCGCAGCCTCTCCTGCTCGGCCTCCCCGAAAAACGCGTACATGGCCTTGTGCATCTCGGCCGCCCCCCCCTCGGCGGCCAGCGCGCGCCGCAGGGTTTCGCGGCGGCCCCCCCTTCTCGGAAAGGGCGCCATCTTGCGCAGGGCGCGCGGGAGGCGGGCGAGGAGGGGCCACCAGGGGGCGATGAGGTGCTTGGCGTGGCCGCAGAACACCTCGTCGCTCCCCAGGCCGGAGAGGACGCGGCGCACCCCCCGCTCTCTGGCCAGGGCGAAGGCGCGGCTGGTGGCGACGGCCGAGGCGTTTCCGCTGGGAAGCTCCATGCTGAAGACGAGCCAGGCCAGGCTCTCCCGCGCGTCGCCCAGCGAGAGGTTGGCGTCGAGGAATTCGGCCCCGAACTGGGCGGCCATCTCCTTGGCGTAGTGGCGGTCGGGGCTCCCCGGCCGGGCGGCCTGGATGGCGACGATGGGGCCCTCGCGCGTCTCGCGCAACAGGGCGAGGAGGGCGGTGCTGTCGATTCCCCCGCTGAGGAGTAGGCCCAGGGGCTCATCCTCCGGGACCCCCTCGGCCGCCGCGCGGACCGACCTTTGCAGCGCCTCGCGCAGGGCCGTCGCCGTCTCCCGCCGCCCGCCCTCGCGCCGGGGTCGGAGGGGAAAGATCGTGTGGTCCTCCCCCTCCGCCTTCTCAGCCCCCTCCTCCTCCCCCCATCCCGCAGGCAGGTGGATCCGCCGCCCGGGGGCCACCCGGCGGACCCCGCCGAGGAGGGTCCGGCCCGGCGGGGCCGATAGGTAGAGGAGGAAGTGCTCGCAGCCGGCGAGGTGGAGCTTCTCCTCCACCCCCTCCCCCCCGGCCACGTCAGCGAGGCGCCCCCCGAAGCGGGTCTCCCCGCCCGCCTCGCGGAAGTAGATGGTCTGGAGCCCGAGGGGGTCGCACCCCAAGGAGAGGCGCCCGCGGGCGGGCTCCCAGAGGGCGAAGGAGAATCCCGAGGCCGCCTCCCGCAGGCTGGCCAGGGCCGAGGCGGCGTCGGAGGGATTTCGCGCCAGCCGGCGGGCCAGGTCGTCCCGCCGCCGGGCGGCCGGACCCAGGACGACGGCCTCGGTCCCGGCCTCCTCCATCCGGACGGGCGCGCACCCCTCCTCCCACGCCAGGCGCGCCTTTCCCTCCTCGATGCGGAGGCGGCCGGCGAGCTTATCCATCCCCCGCCCCTTCCTCCTCTCCCAGGAGGCGGAGATAGGCCGCCTCGGTCCGACGCGCGTTTCGCTCCAGCGTGAGGTGGGCCTCCACCCGCCGGCGGCCGGCCCTTCCCCATTCGCGCCGCAGGCTTTCATCCTTCGCCAGGCGCTCGATGGCCTCGGCCAGGGCGCGCGGATCGCGCGGAGGAACGAGGGCCCCCGTCTCCCCTTCGGCGACGATTTCGGGCGTTCCGCCCGAGTCGGTGCCGACGACCGGCTTCTCCAGCGCCATGGCCTCGAAGATGGCGCGCCCGCAGCCCTCCTCGAGCGAGGGGACGACGCAGATGTCCAGGGCCGCCATGAAGGGGCGCACGTCGGTCTGGTAGCCGGTGAAGATGACCCGCCCCGCCATGTCGTTTTCCTCGGCGAAGGCGCGGAGGGCGGCCTCGTGCTCCTTTTCGCCGGGGAAGAGGCCGGACCCGACGATGAGGAAGCGCAGATCGGGCAGGCGGGGGAGGAGGGCGGCGGCGGCCTCGAGGAAGGCGCGCTGCCCCTTCACGGGCGAGATGCGCCCGACCACCCCGGCGATGACGCATCCGGGGGCGATGCCGTAGCGCTCGCGGACGGAATTGCCCGAGAGGCCGGGATGAAAGCGCTCCGCGTCCACGCCGTTGATGATGGTGACGGCTTTGGCCATCGGGCGCCCGCCCCTGTGGAAGCGCGCGCGGATGGCGTCGGAGTTGGCGATGATGGGGGAGGGGAGGGAGGATAGCGCCCGGTCGAC
>JAZGDQ010000192.1:0-2260 GCA_036477985.1 bacterium | reverse complement strand
GGTTGAGGGAGACGGCCCGCTCCAGGTGGGGGATCGCCTCCTCCATCCGCCCCGTCCCGTTGTAGAGGGCGCCCAGGCTCAAGTGCCCCTCGGGCGAGTCGGGGTTGAGGCGCAGCGCCTCCTTCAGGCTCGCCTCGCCCTCCTTCTCCCGGCGGCTCTGCATCTGGGCGATGCCCAGGTCCACCCAGGCCGGATCGTAGCGCGGGTAGATGCGCGTCGCCCGCTCGAGGGGAGAGATGGCCGCCTCGAACTTCCCCTTGCGCGCGAGGTATTGCCCGTAGAGGCGGAGGGCGCGGGCGCTGCGGGGGGAGACGCGGGCGGCGCTCTCCCAGAGGCGGAGAGGATCGGCCCACTCCGCGTTCCGCGCCCAGCTCATCCCGCTGAAGAGGAAGAGGGCGAGGAGGAGGGCGGCCGCCTGGAGCCGGCGGTCCCGCCCCTCCGTCCATCGGCGCGCCAGGGGAACGGCCGCGAGGAGGAAGCCCGCCGAGGGGAGGTAGAACAGCCGCTCGGCCATCACGGTCCCGATCGGAAACGCCAGGTTGCTCACGGGCAGGTAGGCCGAGAGGAAAAGGAAGAGGCCGAAGGCCGCCTCGGGGGCGGAGGCGCGCCAGCGCCAGGCCGCCGCCGCCCACAGGAGGATGGCGAGCGCCCCGGCAATCATCCAGAGGGCCGCCCCCGGCCCGTCGGCCGTCACCTGGCTGTAGGAGTAGTCGATCGAAAGAGGCCAGGGCCAGACGAGGAGGCGGAATTGGCGCCCCAGCACCCCGAGCGCCCCGAAGATCCGCCCGCCCGCTCCCGCGTGGGCCAAGGGATTGTCCAGCATGGAGGGGAGGGCGGCGCGCGACCACATCCCCAGCGCCGCGTAACGCGCCGCGAGGTAGAGGAGGAGGACGCCCGCCAGCGCCGCCGCTGAGCGGAGCGTTGCCGCCGGGCGGACGGCGCCGCCTTCTCCCGAAGATGCGGACGCCCGGACCCACCGGCGCCAGCCCCACCAGAGCGCCGCCCACAATATGAGCGCCGCCCCGATCTCCTTGGAGAAGAGCGCCAGGGCGAAGAAGAGGCCCGCCCCCCAGGCCGGGGAGAGGCGGCCCGCCCGATCCCCCGACTCTTCCTCCTCCCCCTTCGGGGCCCTCCGCCTCCGGAGGCCAATCTGCGCGGGAGCTTCCCCCTCCGCCGGCGGGGCGATTCCGCCGGGCAGCCCCCCGCGCAGGAGATAATTCATCCCGGCGAAGACGCCGATCGCCGCCAGGAGGTCCGCCCGCCCCACCACGGCGTTCACCGCCTCGGTGTGAACGGGGTGGAGGGCGAAGACGAGCGCCAGCGCGCCCGCGGTTCTCTCCCCGATCCCGAAGCGGCGGGCGAGGGTGAACAGGAGGAGGCTCGCCAGGGCGTGGAGGAGGATGTTGACGGCGCGGTAGCCCTCGGGCGCGTTCCCGCCCAGGGCGCGGTTGAGGGCGAGGGAGAGGGTGGTGAGGGGCCGGTAGAGGCGGTCGCGCTTCTCGTCCCCCACCCGCATCGCCCAGTAGTCGGTGGTGAAGGCGTCCAGGATGCGCCCGCTCTGCTGAACGGCGGGGTTCTCCCCGATGAGGGTCAGGTCGTCGTGGACGAAGGGGCTCGACAGGGTGGCGGCGTAGACGAGCAGGGCGGCCGCGAGGATGCCGGCCCCCCACAGCGTGCCCGAACGCAGGGAGAAGCGCCCGCCCTCCCGGTCACGGCGCATTCGGCGAAAACCCTCCTGGGCGCGGGCGGACGTGCGGGTGGAGCGGCCCCAATATACCCGATCCCGCCGCGCGGCGCGCCATCCCCTCTACGCGGAAGGCCGCCCCCCGCCGCCCTCTCCCCGGGGGTCCGGAATTCCTTTGACCCGGCGGCGAGAGACTGATAGGGTTTTGGCAATCGCTGGGGGTGCCGCAGGCGGCTGAGACACACCCTTCGAACCTGATCCGGTTCGCACCGGCGTAGGGAAGCGATTTCCTCCCAAAGGAAGTGTCGCTCCCCTCACCCCCGCAAACTCGCACACACCCCCCGGCCGGGGCCCCTGCGCCGCCGCGCCGATGGGAAGCGTCTCGGAAGCATTTCACTCCGAAGGAGCCCGGCAGATGGCGAACGCAAACGGAAAGACGAACGGCGCGGGCGAGACCTCCCTCTCCCTGGCCGGACCCGAGGGGGGGAAGGCCGGAAACGGCGCCCCCGCGGGCGGGCCGCAGCCGAATTCTCGAAAGATATACGTCGAAGGCCCGGGGGGGTTGCGCGTGCCCAT
>JAZGDQ010000191.1:0-4280 GCA_036477985.1 bacterium | reverse complement strand
CGTTCGAGGAGATCCCGGCCCGGGTGATCGAGAAGGCCAAGCTCCACCTCCTCGACGCCCTGGGCATCGCCCTCGCCGCCACGCGCGAGCCCTACGCCGAGAGCATCACCTCCCTCGTGCGCGAGTGGGGCGGCGCCCCCCAGGCCACCCTCTGGGGACACGGCGACCGCCTCCCGGCGGCCCACGCCGCCCTCGCCAACGGAAGCTACATCCACGGCCTCGACTTCGACGACACCCACACGGCCTCGATCGCCCACATGAGCGCCTGCGTCATCCCCACCGCCCTGGCGGCCGGGGAGGCGGCCGGCGCCGGGGGGCGGGAGATCCTCGCCGCCGTCGTGGCCGGCTACGAGATCATCGCGCGCATCGGCGCCGCCGCCCCCGGCGCGTTCCACGCCCGGGGATTCCACGCCACCCCCGTCTGCGGCGCCTTCGGGTCGGCGGCGGTGGCGGGCCGCCTCCTCGGAATCGGCCCCCAGGCCATCGCCCACGCCCTCGGGACGGTGGGGAGCCAGGCCTCGGGCATCCAGGAGTTCCTCGACGACGGGAGCTGGGTGAAGCGACTCCACCCGGGCTGGGCCGCCCACGCGGGGATGATCGCCGCCCAGCTCTGCGGGCGCGGCTTCCTCGGAGCGCGCAAGGTCTTCGAGGGGCGCTTCGGCCTCTACGCCACCCACGCGCCGGAGGGGCGGTTCGACCCCGGGGAGCTGATCGGCGGCCTGGGGGAGCGCTGGGAGACGCTGAACATCTCCTTCAAGCCCTATCCCTGCTGCCACTTCAACCACGCGGCGATGGACGCGGCGCGAAACCTGGTCCGCGAGATCGGCGCCGCGCACGAGGAGATCGCCCGCGTCGAGGCGATCGTGCCCGAGCCGGTCATCCCCATCGTCGCCGAGCCGGCCGAGCACAAGCGGCGGCCCAACACGCCCTACGCCGCCCTCTTCAGCCTGCCCTACTGCCTCGCCCTGAACGTGGTGAAGGGCGGCGCGACGCTGGAGGATTTCAAGGAGGAGAACCTGGGCGATCCGCGCATCCTCGCCCTGGCGGAGAAGGTGGAGTGCCGGGGGGAGCCCTCGGAGCGCTTCCCCAAATATTTCCACGGCGCGGTGCGCCTCACCCTGGCCGACGGGCGGGTGTTCGAGCGCGAGGAGCCGATCAACCGGGGAAACCCCGAAAACCCGATGCGCCGGGAGGAGGTGGAGGAGAAATTCCGGCGCAACGCCGCGCGCGCCCTTCCCCCGGAGAAGGTGGAGGCCGCCGCCCGGGCGGCCCTGGCTCTCGACGATGCGCCCGATGCGGGGGACCTCATGGCCGCCTGCCGCCCGTAGGGGGAATAGGGCGAGACGGGGACCCTGAGGGTCTCGCCCCTAGCCCGCTTCCTCGCCCTCCATCCCCTTCGGCTTCGCCTCCCCCTCGCCGGGGGGGCGGAACCGCTCGAGGACGCCGCGCAGGGTCTCGCCCGAGACCGCCGCGGCCGCCTCCCGCCAGGGGAGCCACCTCCGCTCCCGCTCGTCCCGCTCGGGCCAGTCCGGCGCCTCCCAGGCGACGCGCATCCGGAAGGCCGAGACGCGGCAGCGCCCCGCGCCAATCTCATACTCAAAGCCCGCGAAGGGGCGGGGCTCGACCTCCCCCTCCACCCCGGCCTCCTCCCAGGCCTCCGAGGCCGCCGCCTGAACGGGCGTCTCGCCCGGCTCGACCCCGCCCTGGGGGAGCACCCAGCGGCGCCCGCCGCCGGGCGCGTCTCCGCCCCGCGCCGAGATGAGGAGCACCTCCGCCCCTCCCTCGCCCTCGCGCCAGGCGGCGACGGCCGCCTGCTCGTACACGCGCTCCGGCGCCATTCGCGACCTCCGGCGGAGTGGGAGAAAACCCGTGGGGAGCTTGGCTAGCGCGCTTACCGGCTCTGTGATGCGGAGACCGCGCAGCGGAACCCGATGATGTGGGACCAGGTGGAGGATTCTCTCTTCTCGCGGTAGGCGGCGCGGAAGCCCCAGGGGTCGTCGCTTTGCCAGGAGCATCCGCGAATCACGCGCTTCTTTCCGGAGGGCGGCCCCTTCGGATTCCGGTCCGGGGCGCGGCCGTAGTAGTCGGGCGAATACCAATCGGCCACCCAGCCCCAGACGTTCCCCTCCATGTCCACCGCCCCGTAGGGGCTCTCGTGGGTGAGATAGCTCCGGTCCACCGGATGGGGGCTGATCCCGCTGTTGTGGAGCCAGACGACCTTGGATGGGTCCCACATCTCTCCCCAGGGAAACTTGCGCCCGTCCGTCCCGCGCTCGGCCTTCTCCCACTCGGCCTCGGTGGGGAGGCGCCTGCCCGCCCAACGGCAGTAGTCCCGGGCCTGGAGCCAGGTCACCCCCACGATGGGCTTTTGGTCCCCGGCGAAGGCTATCCCGAAGTCGTAGGCGGGCTTCCCGAACTTTCGAAAGCGCCCGTTCGTCACCGGGTATTTGTCGATGTAGAAGGCGTCGAGGTGGATCCGGCGGCGGGGGCGCTCGTCCGACCCGCCCTCCTCGCTTCCCATGATGAAGCGGCCGGCGGGGACGAGGACCATGGGGGCGCCGTCGCGGCCGGTGATCCGCCGCGGGAGGCGGCCGCTATTCTCCCCCGCTCGCGGGCCGGCTCCCTCCGCCGCGGCGGCGGCCGGAGGGACAACCGCCAGGGCGAGGGCGAGACAGATTCCGGCGATGAGGGATCGCTCCACGGGGCCTCCCGGTTTTTTTTCAAAGCGTGAGGTCTGGAGTATACGCCATCCCCGGGGAGGGGGCGAAGGCCGCGCGCGCTATTCGACGAACTCGGGCTCCATCCCCTCCGGGATGAGCCCCGCCTCCCCGGCGCGCGCGAGGAGGGTGCGCACGGCGGCGCGGCCCGCCTCACCGTAGGCGCGGGTCCAGTCGTTCACGTACATGCCCACGAAGGTGTCCGCCGTCTCGCGCGGAAGGCCCCGGGCGTAGGCCATGGCGTGGTCGAGCGCCTCCTCCCGGTTGTCGAGCGCGTAGCGGATGCTCTCGCCGAGGAGGCGGCTCACCTCGCGCACGACCCCGGGGCCCAGGTCCTTGCGGATGACGTTGCAGCCGAGGGGGAGGGGCCCCCCCGTCTCCTCCTTCCACCAGGCGCCCAGATCGGCGACGAGGCGGAACCCCTCGGCCTCGTAGGTGAGCTGGCCCTCGTGGATGAGGAGCCCGGCGGGGACGGCGCCCTTCTTCACCTCCCCCATGATCTCGTCGAAGGGGACGACGCGGTGGCGCGGCTCCGCCCCGCCGAGGTAGAGGCGGAGGGTGAGAAAGGCGGTGGTGAGGAGGCCCGGGACGGCGATCTCGATCTCCCCCAGGCGCTCGGGGGGAATCGGCTCGCGCGACACCACGATGGGGCCGTAGCCGTCCCCGAAGCTCGCCCCGTGGGGGAGGATGGCGTAGCGATCGGCGACGCCGCAGTAGGCGTGGAAGCTCACCGCGCTCACCTCGTACCGGCCCTCGAAGGCGGCCTGGTTGAGCGTCTCGATGTCGTGCATCTCGTGGACGAACTCGAACTCCCCCGTATCGAGCTTTCCGTTCGCCAGGGCGTGGAACATGAAGGCGTCGTCGGAGTCCGGACTGTGGGCGAGGCGGATGGTCGTGGGCACTGCGGCGGGTCTCCTATCGTCGTGCGGAGGGTGCGGCGAAAAACGGCGCGGTCATTTTACGGGCTCTTGTAATCCCTCCCGAACGCGGGGAGGTTGCCGTCGGCGGCGCTGCGGATGAGGGCGCCGAGGAGGGCGGCCATGTCCTCGAGGTCGGACTCCTTGAAGAGCTCGACGGGGCTGTGCGAGTAGCGGCGCGGGAGGTTGAGGTTGACGACGGGAAGTCCGCCAGGCTGGGAGCGGCTGAGGGTCGCAGCGTCGGTGAAGGTGCCGACGAAGGCGTCCTCCTGGAGGGGGACCCCGGCCCCGGCCGCCGTGTCGCGCACCCAGGCGACCAACCCGGGGGGGGCGATGTGCCCGTAGAGGCTCGTCGGCTGGTGATCGTAGAGCCTCAGGACGGGCCCCGCCCCCAGGCGCGCGCCCCGCGCGTCGGCCACCCCCTCGGGCCCCTCGCCCGGCACGTTGTCGAGGACGATGGCGGCGTCGGGGGAGCCCACGCCCGCCGTCTCGGCCACCGAGAGAACGCCCGCCCCGCGCGCGCCGATCTCCTCCTGGACGCAGAAGGCGGCGCTCAGCCCGAGGCGGCCGGCGAGGGGGGCCGCGATCAGGAAGGCCTCGGCGCAAAGGGCGCAGCCCGAGCGGTTGTCCACCGCCTTGGACTTCC
>JAZGDQ010000190.1:0-5363 GCA_036477985.1 bacterium | reverse complement strand
AACGGCGACACCCACCTGGGGGGGGACAACATCGACCACCGGATCATCGAGTGGATGATCGACGAGTTCAAGAAGGATCAGGGGATCGACCTCTCCAACGATCCGATGGCCCTCCAGCGCCTCCGGGAGGAGGCCGAGAAGGCGAAGATCGAGCTTTCGAGCTCGATGGAGGTCAACATCAACCTTCCCTTCATCACGGCCGACGCCTCGGGGCCGAAGCACCTGACCATCAAGCTCACCCGCTCGAACTTGGAGAAGCTGACGGGCGACCTCATCGAAAAGACCCTCGGCCCCTGCCGGCGCGCCATCGAGGACGCCGGCATCGAGCCCAGCAAGGTGGACCAGGTGGTGCTCGTGGGCGGCTCGACGCGAATGCCCCTCGTCCAGGAGCTGGTGAAGAAGTTCTTCGGCAAGGAGCCCCACAAAGGGGTGAATCCGGACGAGGTCGTGGCCGTGGGCGCGGCCGTGCAGGGCGGAATCCTGGCCGGGGACGTGAAGGACGTCCTCCTGCTCGACGTCACCCCCCTCTCGCTCGGAATCGAGACTCTCGGCGGGGTGTTCACGAAGCTGATCGATCGGAACACCACGATTCCGGTCAAGAAGAGCGAGATCTTCTCGACCGCGGCGGACAACCAGTCCTCGGTCGAGGTCCACGTCCTCCAGGGCGAGCGCGAGATGGCCCGCGACAGCCGCACGCTCGGGAAGTTCCACTTGGTGGGGATCCCCGCCGCCCCGCGCGGGATGCCCCAGATCGAGGTGACCTTCGACATCGACGCCAACGGCATCGTCAACGTCTCGGCCAAGGATCAGGGGACGGGCAAGGAGCAGGCGATCACCATCACGAGCTCGAGCGGCATCTCCGAGGACGAGATCAACAAAATGGTGGACGAGGCCGAGGAGCACGCCGAGGACGACAAGAAGCGGCGCGAGTTGATCGAGGCCCGCAACCAGGCCGACTCCCTGGCCTACGGCACCGAGAAGACCCTCAAGGAGAACGAGGACAAGGTGTCGGCCGAGGACAAGACCGAGATCGAAGAGGCCATCGCCGGGGTGCGCAAGGCGCTCGAGTCGGACGACGCCGAGCTGGAGCAGATCAACGAGGCGAAGGCGAAGCTCGAGAGCGTTTCGCACAAGCTCGCCCAGGCCATGTACGAGGGCGCCAGCCAGGGCAACGGGGCGGAGGCCGCTTCGGGCGCGCCCGGGGCCGGGGCGGATGCGGAGAGCGAGACCAAGGCCGCCGACGACGGAAACGTCGTGGACGCGGAGTTCGAAGAGGTGGACAAGGACAAGTAGGCGGAGGGCATCCTCCCCGCGCCCAGGAGTGAGGACGGATGGCGAAGAGGGACTACTACGAGACGATTGGCCTCGCCCGCGGCGCGTCCGCGGACGAGATCAAACGGACCTACAAGAAGCTGGCCCGCAAGCACCACCCCGACCTGAACCCGGGGGACAAGCGCGCCGAGGAGCGCTTCAAGGAGATCAGCGAGGCCTACGCCGTCCTCTCGGATCCCGAAAAGCGCCGCCAGTACGACACGATGGGACACGGCGCCTTCGCGGGCGGGAGCCCGTGGGGCGAGCGCGGCGCGCCCCCGAGCGTGGACGAGATCCTCCGCGAGTTCGGGCTGGGGGACATCTTCGGCAGCTTCTTCGGCGGCGGCCGCGGGAGGGCCCGGTCCCGGCCGTCGCCCCGCCGCGCCTCCGTCAAGGGGCAAGACGTCAACTACTCGATGGAGATCGGCTTCGACGACGCCCTCAAGGGGATGAACGCGACCATCACCGTCCCCAAGGCGGAAATGGAGAACGGCGCCCTGCGCCGGTCGACCGAGCGCATCTCGGTGAAGATCCCCCCCGGCGTGTCGAGCGGCTCGCGCATCCGCCTCGCCGGCAAGGGGGAGCCCTCGGCCGAGGGCGGCAAGCCGGGCGATCTGTTCATCGTGACCAAGGTCCGCGAACATCCCTTCTTCGAGCGCAAGGGGGACAACCTCTATCTCGATCTTCCCGTCACGCTGGGGGAGGTCCTCCTCGGCGCGCGCGTGGAGATTCACACCTTCGAGGGGACCTCGAAGATGACCATCCCGCCCGGCACCCAGAGCGGCCAGACCTTCCGCCTGACGGGAAAGGGCGCGCCCCGGCTCAAGGGGAAGGGGAAGGGGGACCTGTACGTCGCCGTCTCGGTCCGCTTCCCCGAGCGCCTGGACGAGGAGAGCCAGAAGTTGATTCGCGATTTCGAGGAGCGCAATTCGCTCCGCCCGCGGGCCGAGATGCCCGGCGTCAGCCGCTGAGGGGAGAGAGATGGCCCGGAGCGAGCGCGGAGAGCGGTTCACCATCAGCGCGGTGGCCGAGATGTTCGACATCCATCCCCAGACCCTGCGCATGTACGAGCGCGAGGGGCTGATCGCGCCCGGGCGCACCCAGGGGAAGACCCGCCGCTACTCCCGCGAGGATCTGGACAAGCTCGAGGTCATCCTCACCCTCACGCGCGAGCTCGGCGTCAACCTGGCGGGGGTGGAGGTCATCCTCGACATGCGGGAGAAGCTGCTCGCCGCGATGGGGCGGGTGGTCGAGCTTGAGCGCCTCCTCGAGAAAGACTTCGCCGACCTGCGCGATCACATGGAGAACGCGACGGCCGATATGGAGGCCCTGATCCCGGCCTTCGGGCGCAACCTGATACGCGTGAATAGGAGGTCCCAATGAGCACGAGCTCGATCAAGACCTTCCTCCTCCTCGGGCTGCTCACCGCCCTCATCCTCTGGATCGGCCAGCTGGTCGGCGGGCGCGCGGGGCTCGTCATCGCCCTGCTGATCGCCCTGGGGGTGAACGGGTACAGCTACTGGTACTCGGACCGCATGGTTCTCAACAGCGTCGGGGCGCAGGAGGTCCTCCCCGAGCACGCCCCCGAGCTCTACGGTATGGTGGACGACTTGGCGCGCCGGGCCGGCGTCCCCACCCCTCGGGTTTACGTCGTCCCCGAGGCGGCGCCCAACGCCTTCGCCACCGGCCGCAACCCCGAGAATGCCGCGGTGGCCTTCACCGAGGGAATCCTCGACACCCTGAGCCGGGAGGAGCTGGAGGGGGTGGCCGCCCACGAGCTGGCCCACGTGAAGAACCGCGACATCCTGATCGGCACGGTGGCCGCCACCCTGGCCGGGGCCATCATGTACATCGCCCAGATGGCCCAGTTCGCCGCCTTCTTCGGGGGCTTCGGGCGAAGGGACGAAGAGGAGGGCGGGGGCGGAATCCTGGGCCTGGTGGTGGCGGCCGTGGTGGCGCCCGTCGCCGCCATGCTCCTGCAGATGGCCGTCAGCCGCTCGCGCGAGTATCTGGCCGACGCCGCCGCGGCCCGCATCACCGGCTCCCCCCGGGGGCTCGCCGGGGCGCTGCGCCGCATGGACGAGGCCGCCCGCTACGGGGCGCTCGGGTGCGCGAGCGAGGCCACCGCCCACATGTACATCGTCAACCCGCTCTCGGGGGAGGGCCTGGCGGGGCTCTTCAGCACCCATCCCCCCATCGAGGAGCGGATTCGCCGTTTGATGGAGATGGCCTAGGCCGATTGCCGGAGGAGCCAGAGAGTGGAAGCGAAGAACGAGGAGGCCCGTTCGGAGGAGGCCCCCCCGGCGCGGGAGGAGGAGGATAAGAGCAAGCCCCGCGTCGTGGACCGGCGCCGCTTCCGCGCCGGCGAGGAGGAGGGGGAAGCCGCTCCCGGAGACGGGAGGGATGAGGCTGATGGGGATGAGGACGGCGGCTCGCGCTATCCGACCTTCGTCCAGGAGCTCCAGAGGAAGGCGGCCGCGGCCGAGGAGAAGGTGGCCAAGGCCGAGGAGAAGCTGCGCGAGCACATCGAGCGCGTGAACCGGGAGTCGGCCGAGTTCCGCGGGCGCCAGGAGCGCGAGCTCGAGCGGCGCACCCTCAAAACCCGCAAGCAGGTGGTCTCGGGCTTTCTCGGCATCGCCGACGACATCGCCCGGGCGTCGGCGGCGGCGGGCGAGTCCCTCGCGGGCGGCGAGCCTGGGCGGGAGGCCCTCGAGTCCCTCCTCCAGGGGGTGCGGATGATCCAGGGGCGCTTCTTCCAGGAGCTGGCCTCCCTCGGCGTGGAGCCCTTCGCGGCCAAGGGCGTCCCCTTCGACCCCGAGCGGCACGAGGCGATTCGGACCGAGGAGGTGACCGACCCCGCCCTGGACGGAATGGTGATCGAGGAGGCGGCGCCGGGCTACATGTTGGGCGATTCGATCCTGCGCCCGAGCAAGGTCTGCGTGGGCCGGCTCGCCCGAGCGGAGGGGGCCTCGGAGGGGGAGGCGGCCCCCGCCGGGGGCGCCGAGGACGCGCAAGAGACCGCGGGCGAGGCGCCCGCCGACGAGGGAGGCGAATCCGCCCCTCAGCCCGAAAAGGGAGTTCGTTGACACCCGATGGCCCGGCATGTAGGTTCGGGTTCTTTTTCTCCTCGGGATGACGAGAGGAGCGCATGAGCACGAGAGAGTATTACGAGGTTCTGGGGGTCGGCCGCGGCGCCGGCGAGGCCGAGATCAAGAAGGCCTACCGGCAGATGGCGATGAAATACCACCCCGACCGGAACCCGGGGGACGCCAAGGCCGAGGAGCTCTTCAAGGAGGCCTCCGAAGCCTACCAGGTGCTGAGCGATCCCGAGAAGAAGAGCGTCTACGACCGCTTCGGCCACGACGGCCTGGGGCGCTCGGGGGGAAGCCCGGGCTTCTCCAATTTCGAGGACATCTTCTCCTCCTTCGGCGACATCTTCTCCGACATCTTCGGGGGAGGGAGAAGGACCCAGCGGGGGGGCTCCCGGAACGGGCGCGACCTCGCCTACAGTCTGGAGCTCACCTACGAGGAGGCGGCCCGGGGGGTGGAGCGCGAGCTCGAGTTCGAGCGCCCCTGCGAGTGCGTCTTCTGCGGAGGGACGGGGGCGAAATCCCCCGATTCGATCCGGGCCTGCTCGGCCTGCAACGGGAGCGGCCAGTTGGGCTTCCGCCAGGGGTTCTTCACCTACAGCACGACCTGCTCCCAGTGCGGCGGGGTGGGGAGGGTGATCACCGAGTCGTGCGCGGAGTGCGGCGGCTCGGGCCAGCGGACCGAGAAGCGGCGGGTGAAGGTGAAGATCCCCGCCGGAATCGACGAGGGCGGGCGGCTGCGGCTGCGCGAAGAGGGCGAAGGCGGCATGAAGGGCGCCCCCCCGGGGGACCTCTACGTGGTGGCCTCCCTGGCCGCGCACGAGCACTTCGAGCGCGACGGGAGCCATGTGCTGATGCGCCGCCCGATCAGTTTCTCCGAGGCCGCCCTGGGCGCCGAGGTCGAGGTGCCGACCCTCTACGGAAGCGCGCGGCTTCGCGTCCCGAAGGGGATTCAGTCGGGCG
>JAZGDQ010000019.1:0-3341 GCA_036477985.1 bacterium | reverse complement strand
TCGCCCCCCTTCACGAGCGTCACCGTCACGTCGGCGCTCTCGAGGGCCTCGCTCAGCTTCAGGGAGACCTCGCTGGGGACGTCCGCGTCCTCCATCCCGTGAATCAGGCGAACCGGGCAGACGATGGGTATCCGCCCGCGCAGGAGGAGGCGCCCCCTCCCCTCCTCGATGAGGCGGCCGGTGATGGGATAGGGATTCTCGTCGTACTCCGAGGGCAGGTGATACGTTCCGCCCCCCCTCAGCCTCTCGCGCACCTCCTCGGGAAAGCGCGCCCACATCAAGTCCTCGGTGAAGTCGGGGGCGGCGGCGATTCCGACGAGTCCCGCCACCCGGCCGGGCCGGGCCAGGGCGGCGAGGAGCATGATCCAACCCCCCATGCTGGAGCCCACGAGAACCTGAGGCCCCTCGGCCACCGCGTCGAGGACGGCGACCGCGTCCTCGGCCCAGCGCCCGATGGTCCCCTCCTCGAAGCGGCCGCTCGAGGCCCCGTGCCCCAGGTAGTCGAAGCGGACGAAGGCCCGCCCGGCGGCGCGGCAGCGCTCCTCCAGGGCCGCCGCCTTCGTCCCCTCCATGTCGGACAGGAAGCCGCCGAGGAAGATGACGCCCGGCCCTTTTCCCGGCGAGGCGCGATAGGCGAGAGTGTGGCCGCCCTCGCGCTCGAGTTTCTGCATGGGAGGGTATGGGGACATGGCGGAAGGCGGGCCGGCGCTCAGCCGCTCTGCCCGCTCAGGTGATCGAGAAGCCCGCGCGCCACGGCCCGGATGGCGCTCTCGTCCCCGGGGTCGAGGCAGCGGCCCGCTTCGTCGAATTTCTTGTGGACGCTCGCCACCGAGGCTTCCACGGGAAGAACGCGGCCGCCGATGTAGGTGAGGATCTGGCGCAAGTGGTCGAGAGCGCGGCGCGCGCCGTCGTCCCCCATGGCCACCCCGAGGATGGCGATGATCTTCTCCTCGAGGGTGGTGGGAAAGCCCAGGTTGTCGATGACGAGCTTGAGGGTGCTGCTGATGCTCCCGTGGTACTCGGGGGTGGCGATGAGGATTCCGTCCGCCGCGAGGACCTTCTCCTGAAGGCGCCCGGGGTCCTCCGATTCGCCCGCCTCCCCGGGGAGAAGAAGGCGAAGCTCGCCCACCCGCACCCATTCCACCTCGGCGCCGCCGGCCTCGAGCTCCTCGACCGCGATGCGCAGGGCCTTGTCGGTGTTGTTGTCCGGGCGGCGGCTGCCGCCGATGGCGAGGATGGAGAGAGGCCCCGTGCGATCCGCCACGCGCCTACCCGCCCGCGGCGGCCGGTTCGGCGGGCTCGCCCGGCACGACCGGATCGGTGTCGGCGAGAAGGGGCATCACCTCGCGGCCGAAGATCTCGGCCTCCTCGAGGTGGGGCCAGCCGTTCATGATGAAATGGTTCACCCCCGCCTGGGCGTATTCGCAGATCACCCCGGCCACCGTCTCCGGGGTCCCGACGAACATCGTGCCCGCCCCGGCGCGCACCTGGTTCACCCCCATCCAGATCGAATCGGTGACCCAGAGGCTCTCGCCCGAGGCCATCTCGTTGATGCGCCGCTGGCCCACCGAATCGGTGCGCAGCTTCATGTCCGCCCAAGTCGCGGTGCTCTCGATATCGCTCAGCTCCACCAGGGCCTCGGCCGCCCGGCGGGCCTCCTCCTTCGTCTCGCGGACGCAGACGAGGTGGCGGATCCCGAACTCCAGGGGGCGCTCGCGCGGGTGCTGGGCGGCCAGGCGGCGGACCTCCTCGATGTCGCGGGCCACGACCTCGGGCTCGGCCGCGTACATCACGTGGACGTCGGCAAAGCGCGCGGCCACGCGCTTGCCGGGCTCGGAGCTGCCCGCGAGAAAGATGGGCGGGTTCGGCCGGGTCACCCGGGGCGGGAAGATCGAGGCGCCTTCGATTTCGAAGAATTTTCCCTTGTACGTGACAGGTCCACTCTCTTCCCAGACCCGCTTGACGATATCGAGAAACTCCTCCGTGCGCTCGTAGCGCTCGGCGTGGGCGAGGTGATCGCCATAGCGCTTTTGATCCACCGGGGTGCTTCCGGTCACCACATTCAGGGTGAGCCGGCCGCCCGTGAGGTGGTCGAGGCTGTTCGCCTGCTGGGCCGCATAGACCGGACCCGTGATGCCGGGGCGGAAGGCGACCAGGAATTTGATCCGCCGCACATGGGTGGCGATGGCGGCCGCCGTCGCCCAGGCGTCCAGGCAATGGGTGCCGCAGGGGACGAGGATGTTCGCAAAGCCGGCGTCTTCGGCCGCCTGGGTGACCCGTGTCAGATATTCGAGAGTGGGAGGGCGCTCGGGCTCCTTTTGGTTGACCTGGCGCCCGTCCCCCGCGCGGTGCGAACAAAGGGCCCAGATGTATTCGGTCGGCACCCGGCCACCTCCCCATCCATTCCGCATCGCCCCCGCGCGGCCGGGCGAATCGCCGGGCTAGGCGCCGCGGGGCGAACAATGGGCGCGCCCGCACCAAAGGACCGGACGCCTTCGCGCGGATTCACATGGTCAGGGGGTGATACACCACAATTCCCCAGGAGCGTCAAACGGGATATCGGAGCGGGGGTGTCAGAGGCTGAGCGGGTTGGGAAGATACGCCTGGAGGACGAGATAGTTCGGGCAGCCGCGGTAATCCCCCTCGCACCACTTCCGCCGGGCCCCCTCCGAGGGCCGCAGCGAGTCGGCGAGCCAGGGGTCGTAGCACATGATCTCGCCCGAGGGAGTGGTTCGCCGGTATGGGCAATCCTGAGAATTGTTAATCGCCCCGCCCTCCGGATCTCGAAAGCGAAAAGCCCGCAACCATCCGAATATCAGATAGTTATATCCACAATATATATCATCCCAGAGGACTTCGCGACCCAAAGGGTCGCAAAGGACAGCCGCGGAAGGAGCCTCCCGGGGATGTCCCGATAATCGGGAGATATGAACCTGGATTTCCCAAGCAAATCGTAAATTTCCCCGCCTTCTACGCTCCTTTTGAGTTGCATTTCAAAGAGTTGACCATTCCTCTCGCCCGCTGGTGGAGATCATCTGGCGGGTGAAGCCGCGAAGGGCCCTCTCAGTCTCGATTTTGACCGCCGCCTGAAGCTGAAGTTCCGGGGCGCAACCATCACCTCGGACGCAGGCTTGCTCGCCTTCCGGGAACTTGATGAGACCCTGGCCCTGCCCGATGAGGTCCGCCACTGGTCGCTCACCACCCTCAGGGAGAAGCTCATCAAGACCTGTGGTGAGCGGAGCCGAACCATCGGGGCCAAGGTTGTGCGCCGCGGCCGCTGCCTCACGTTCCAGATGGCCGAGGTCGCTGCACCACGCGCTCTGTTCGAAAGAATCCTTGGC
>JAZGDQ010000189.1:0-10851 GCA_036477985.1 bacterium | reverse complement strand
CCCGAGGGCCGCCTCGGCCGCGGCCCGGACGGCCCGCCGGAGACCCTCCCGTCCCTTCCGGGCCGTCGCCGACCCGCATCCCGTCAGGAACCCGAGCGGTGTGGCGCTGCTCGCGGCGCCCCCAGGGGCGCCACCACCCGGGAAATCTCCCGGCGGCTCCAGGACGATGGCGGCGGCGCCCTCCCCCAGGGCGGGGCCCTCCCCCAGGGCGGCGCCCTCCCCCTCCCCCGCCTCCCGGAGATGGCGCGCCAAGGCCCGCGGCGAAATCACCGCGCTCACCCCGGCCACGAGCGCCGCGCGCGCGCGGCCCACCCGGAGGGAATCGGCGGCCTCGGCCAGCGCCCGCGCCGTCGCCTCCGGGCCCGGGCTGAAGAGAGCGTTCTCCCCCCGCAGGCCGAACCGGATGGCCACCTGGCTAAAGGCGGTGGAGTTGAGCATCACGAGGGGCCAGAGCGGGGGGATGCGTCCCATCCCCTCGGCGAAGAAGCGGGACGTCTCGATGCGCCCCTCCGCCCCCGCCGAGGCGGCCACGGCGGGCATGATGTCCCCGTCGCGCGGATCCACCATGTCCATCGCCGCGAAGAAGGCGATCTCCTCCCCCTCGAGGCGGCCACCCCCCGCGGGGCGGCCCGCGTCCAACGCCGCCTGCCGGAGGGAATCGGCGGCGCAGGCCAGGAGCATATGGGTGTGGCGGTCCATGATGCGGGTGTCGCGGCGGCCCGCTCCCAGGCCGGCCGGGTCGATCGGCGCGCAGCGGGCTGTGAGGACGGGGGAGAAGCCGGCGAGCTCGGGATCGGGATCGGGCGCGAGGGCGGAGCGCCCCGCGCAGAGCGCCTCCCAGGCCGCGTCCCCGCCCGGCCCCGCAGCGGTGAGGAGGCTCGCCCCGGTGATCGCCAAGGGGGTGGCCATGGGGCTCAACCGCCGTCGTATCGGCCCAGGCACAAGGTGGCGTTCTGTCCGCCGAACCCGAAGCTGTTGGAGAGGGCGATCCGGTGGGAGAGGCGGCGCGTCTCGTTGGGCACGTAATCGAGATCGCACTTGGGATCGCGGTTCTCGAGGTTGATGGTGGGAAGAACCTCCGAGCGCCGCATGCCTTCGAGGGTGAGAATCGCCTCGATGGCGCCGGCGGCCCCGATGGTGTGGCCGATCATCGACTTGTTCGAGCTGATGGGAATCCGACCGGCGCGCTCCCCGAAGATCTCCTTGATCGAAATCGTCTCGGTGAGGTCGTTCTTCGGCGTCGAGGTGCCGTGGGCGTTGATGTAGTCCACCTCCCCGGGGGAGATGCCGGCGTCCGCGAGGGCGCCGCGCATGGCCAGAACGGCGCCCGCCCCCTTGGGATGCATGTCGGTGATGCGGAAGGCGTCGGCCGAGTCGCCGTAGCCGAGCACCTCGCCCAGGATGGGGACGCCGCGCGCGCGCGCGTGGTCCAGCTCCTCGAGGATGAGCGCCCCCGCGCCCTCGGACATGACGAACCCGTTGCGCCTTCGGTCGAAGGGGCGGGAGGCCTTCTGGGGGGTCTCGTAGCGCTCGACGAGGGCGGTGAGCAGGATGAAGCCCAGGAAGCCGGTGTAGGAGAGAGTGGCCTCGCACCCTCCCGCGACCATGAGGTCGGCCTTGCCGTCCCGGATGATGCGGACCGACTCGCCCACCGCCTGGGCGCCCGCCGCGCAGGCCGAGCACAGGGAGACCGTCCTCCCCCGGCAGTCGAAGGCGAGCGCGACGACCGAGGTGGCCACGTCCACCTTCCGCCGAAAGAAGCCGAGGAAGTCGTAGCCGCCCCGGGCGGCGTAGCCCGAAAAATTCCACTCCCCCTCCCAGGCGCCTCCGCCCGAGGGCTCCCAGTTCGGGAACAGGGAGAGCAGCTCATCCACCCCGGGATGCTCGCCGTGGGAGCCGATGGCGACCCCGATCCGCGTGCGGTCGGCCACCTCATCGAGGCGCGCCGCGGCGGCGGCCTCGGCCACGGCCATCCGCATCATGCGCACCCCCCGGTTGGAGAACTTGTCGAGCCGCCCGTGGCCGGGGGTGCGCCCGGCGAGCCAGGCGTCATCCACCTCCCCCGCGATCTGGCAGGGCAGCTCGGCCGGATCGAATTTCGAGATGTAGTCGACGCCCGAGCGGCCCTCGCGGGCCGCCTCGAAGGTGGAGGCCACGTCCCCCCCGAGGGGGGTCATCGTTCCGTAGCCGGTCACCACCACGCGCCGGGCCGGCTTGGTCATCTGCGGAGACTCCCGGGAATGGAAAAGGCGGCGGGAAGGGGATCAGAAGAGCTGCTTTTCCTCTTGCAGCCCGCGCAGCCACTCCTGTACGAGGTCGTCCCCGTTGGGGAGGGCGGCCGGCGCCCCCGTCTGGGAGCAGACGATGCGGGTGCCGTCCTCGGTCTTCCACTCGGCCCCCTCCGGACTCTTCTCCGGAAGGCGGGAGAGGATGTCCCCCACCGCGGAGGAGAGGGTGCGCAGGGTCACGAGGGCGGGCAGCTCGTCCACCGGAACCCCGGGCTCGAGGTCCCCGGTGTCCTCCCCGAGGCGCATCTTCAGAATCTCGACCCCCTTTTCGGTGATCTCGCTGTTCTCGTCGATGGCCGTTCCCTCGCCGAACATCTCCTCGGCGTGCTCGAGGACGAAGTTGCGCGCCATCTTGATGCCGAAGACCTGCTCGAGGCGGAAGTTCACGTCCAGAAAATCGAGGGAGAGGACCCCGAGGTCGTTCACGAGCGAGCTGTCGGGCTCGATGGCGTCCTTTTCGATCCCCGTGGTTTGGGCGATCGCCTCCTTCACCTCTTCCATGATTCGATCTTCGCTGATGAGACTCTGCGACATAAATCCTCCTCACGGCCCGGACAGCCCCGAAAATCCGCTTCGGGCGAAGGGAGCGCCGCGCCCCCCTCCCGCCCCCGGTCTCCGGGACGACTTCCCCATTCTAGATCGAGCCCGCGGGGCGCCCGCAACCCGGAAACGCCCCCGCCGGCCCTTTGATTCCCTACCCCCCCTCCGGGAAGTGGTGGAGGCGGTTGCTCAGCCCGCGGTCCACCACCAGGGTCTGGCCCCGGACGGCCCGGGCCGCCGGCCCGGCCAGGAAGTGGACGACGTCGGCCACCTCCTCGGGCGAGACGAAATTCCGCTCGGGGAGGCGGTCCAGCTCGGGCTGCATCCGGCGGAGCGTCTTGAACGAGTCGGTCTTCACCAGGCCCGCGCAGACCGCGTTCACCGAGATGTCCTGTTCGGCGTAGCTCTCGGCCCAGTGCTTCACCGTCGCCTCCATGGCGGCTTTCATGGCGCCCAGCGGATACTCGGGGTTGAAGAACCGGCTCCCCAGGCTCGACAAGAAAACGGCCGCCCCCCCCTGCCGGGAGAGGAGGGGCAGGGCCTGCTGCATGCAAAACACGTTGCCCAGGAAGTTCGTCTCCACCAGAAGCCGCAGGTCGCGCTCCAGCAGCCGCTCCCATGGCTTGAAGGGGGCGCGCGCGGCGTTCAGCACCAGGATGTCGAGCCGCCCGAAGGTCTCCTCGGCTTGGCGGAAGAGATCGGCCACCGCCGCCTTCTTCGAGATGTCGGCCGCGATAGCGACGGCCCGGACCCCGGCCTCCTCCGCCTCCCGGCACAGGGCCGCGGCCAGATCGGCCGAGCGGCCCCGCTCCTGCCGGTGGTTGACGACCAGGTGCGCCCCCGCCCGGGCGAGCCGCCGGGAGATGGCCGCGCCGATCCCCCGGGAGCCGCCGGTGATCAAGGCCACCTTGTCCTGAAAATAGGGTTCGGACATCGCCGGGGGAGTCACCTGCGGGCGCGCCTCTCGGGAGGGGCCGGCCAGCCTCCGAGCCGCGGGGCGGCCCCCGAGCCGCGGGGCGGCCACCGAATCGCCGGGCGGGCCATCAGGGCGCCATCGCCGGGCAGGGCGCCATCGCCGGGAGGGGGATGCACGTCCGAAAAAAAAATACGCTCATCCGCTCCGGAATCAATGGAACCTTATATCACCCGCCCCTTTCCCCTTCAAACCGCCCCGGCCCGGGCGGGCGGGGGGAAGGGGGGATCCGCCCTCCCGCGCATCGATCCGGTCCGTTGAATCTGCCCCGGCGAGCGCCTAGAATAGGGGCGCATCGCGCATCCACGGCCCCGCAGCGCGCCTGGCGGCGGCAAGGAGAGCCCATGGAGCACCTCCACTTCGAAAAGATCCCCTCCCTCCGGAATCCGACCCTTCTGCTGGCCTTCGCCGGCTGGAACGACGCCAGCTCCTCGGCCACCACCACCGCCACCTTCATCTCCAAGGAGCTGGGGGGCCGAGAGTTCGCCTCCATCGAATCCGATCCGTTCTACAACTTTCAGGACATGCGCCCCCACGTCAGCCTGGACGAGGCGGGGCGGCGGAAGATCACCTGGCCGTCGAACACCTTTTTCGCCTGCGAGACGCCCCAACTCTCCCACGACGTCATCGTCTTCGTCGGGGAGGAGCCCCATCTTCAATGGCGGCAATTCGCCCGCCACGTCATCTCCCTCACCCAAAGGTGCGACGTGGGGCTCGCCGTCACCCTCGGCGCCCTGCTGGCCGACGTTCACCACAAGAGCGAGGTCCGCATCACGGGCTCCTCGACCAACTCCGTCCTGGCCCGGCGCCTCGGGCTCCAGTCCTCCCGCTACGAGGGCCCCACCGGAATCGTCGGGGTGCTGAACAACCTCTTCCAGGAGGAGAACGTCCCCACCGTGAGCGTCTGGGCCAACGTGCCCCACTACGTGAACGTCACCCCCAACCCGAGGGCCTCGCTCGCCCTCGTGCGCCGCCTCTCGGAATTCTTCTCCTTCTCCTTCAACCTCACCGACCTCGAAATGGGCGCGCAGGATTTCGACGAGAAGGTGGACCAGGCCCTGGAGGCGAACAAGGCCGTCCGCGACTACGTGGAGGAGCTCCGCCAGCGGAGCGAGGAGGAGGAGGAGGAGGAAAGCGCGAAGCCTCTCGGCGAGCTTCCCTCGGGGGATACCCTGGCCAGCGAGCTGGAGCGCTTTTTGCGCAAACGCCGCAGCGGCGAGAGCGAAGAGAGCGGCGAGGACAGCGAGGACGGCGAAAACAACTAGGCCGGCCTCACGGCCCGCCTTCCAGGGCCCGCCCGGCTAGCCGCCCTTCCCGCCGGGCCCCAGATCCGAAAATCCCTTTATCTTCTCGAAGCGCCTTCGCCCGATGGGGTGGGTGGAGGGATTCGAGAGGCGCTGGAGCTCCTCGAGCAGCCTGCGCTGGCGTTCGCTGAGCCGGGTGGGCGTTTCGACGATCACCGCCACGCGCTGATCCCCCGCCCGCGCCCCCGGCCGGGGCGGGCGAGGTTTCCGCCTCCCCTTTCTCTTCCGGCGCCTGGCAGGGGTTATTCCGCTGGCGGGCGCTCACTGACGGTCCCCGAGGGAGATGAAGCGCGTCACCTCGCTCGCGGTCTCCTCCACCAGGGAGACCACCCGGTCGTAGCGCATCCGCTTGGGGCCGATGATGCCGATGGCGCCCAGGGGCCGATCGCCCATGGAGTAGGTGCGGATGACGAGGCTGCAGTCGTTCATCCCCTCGATCTCGTTCTCGGCGCCGATGAGCACGGTGACCGCGGAGTTGTCGAGGCAGCGGTCGAGAAGGCGGACGAGCTTCCCCTTCTCCTCGAAGGCGCGGAACAGGGCCTGGATCTTCTCGAAGTCGTCGGCGAAATCGGGCTGGGAGTAGACGCGCGAGGCGCCCTCGAGGACGAAGCCCGCCTCCTCCCCGGCCGCCTCGTCCACCTCCAGGAAGGCCTGGCGGCAGATCTCCTTCGCCTTTTGGTAGAGGGCGTCGAGGTTGTGCTTCTCCTCGTCCATCTTCTCGAGCACCCGCGCCCGCACGCCGCGCAGGGAGAAGCCGGCGAACTCCCCGTTCAGGAACCGGGAGATCCGCTGAAGCTCCTCCTGGAGGATGTCCTCGTCGATCTGGACGATGCGGTTCTGCGCCACCCCGCTCTCGGAAATGATGACGGCCAGCACCTTGCGCTCGCCCATCCGGATGAACTCGATGTGGCGGAACTGGAGCTGGGCCTCCCCCGGGAAGAGAATCACGCCCGCCTGGTTCGTCAGCTCCGAGAGGATGCGCGAGGCCTGGGTCAGGACCTGCTCGATCTGGGCCACCCGGCTCGAATAGCTCCGGCGGATGGAGCGCAGCTCCTCGGGGGTCACCTCGTGGGTGGGCATCAGGCTGTTCACGAAGAGGCGGTAGCCCAGGTCGGTCGGGAGCCGGCCCGCCGAGGCGTGGGGCTTGGTGAGATACCCCGCCTCGGCCAGGTCGCTCATGATGTTGCGGATGGTGGCCGGGCTGACCGAGATGGAGGAGTAGCGCGAAAGGGTCCGGCTGCCCACCGGCTCGGCCGTCTTCACGTGGGTGTCGACGACGGCCCGCAGGACCTCCAGATTGCGCGGGGAAAGGTCGGTTTCGCTCATGAGAATCCCTTGGATTCGGGGCGCTTAGTCGGGCGCCCCGCCCCCGGAGCGGCCCAGAGCAAGAAGATATGGAGAGGCCCGCTCCCCTGTCAAGCCGGGCGCCGGAGGGGCCCGCCCGCCGCGGAGGGGGCGAGGCCCGGGGCGTCGGAGAGCGGAGATCTATGATATATCTGACCTTGGCTCCCCGGCCGGGGGAGGAGGCCGAAGATGGAGCCGATGGAGAGCCAAATGCGAAAATCGGGCGAGCCCCCAGCGGAAAACGGTCCGGCGGGAGGGCCTTCGCGCGCCACTGGCCCAAGCGCCCCCCGGCCGCAAGGGCGGGCGCCCTCCTCCCTCTCGGAGTCGCGCCGGGCGAACCGCCGGTTCCGCTATCTCACGCTGACCTGGACGGCGCTCACCCTGGCCCTCCTCCTGGGCCTCTCCTACAAGGTCTACATCGACGCGAAGAAGGACATCGAGGAGCGCTTCAACCGCCAGCAGCTCCTCCTCGCCGAGCAGGCGAGCGGGCGGATCGCCTCCTTCCTGGGGGGGCTGACGGCGAGCCTGCGCTACAGCGCCGTCTTCCTCCGCACGATAGGGCCCAACCACCCCGGCCGGATGAGCGCCATCGCGGGCCTCTACGACCGCCTCGGCGGCCGGGCGCGGGTGAGCGAGGTGGGCTATCTGCGCGAGAGCGCCGAGACCGACCTTCCGGCGACGAGAGAGTACCGCGGGGCGCTCGCCCGGTGCCCGGCGGAGCGGGGGACCTGCCTCCTCTTCATCCAGAAGGAGGGGACGCCCTTCTTCTTCCTCGGGGCCGCCCACGTCGCCGCCGACGACTGGCTCTACGCCAAGGTCACCCTCGAGGACATCGAGCGCTCCTTCGTGCGCCCCGTCCAGTCGAGGATCAAGGGCCGCGCCCTGCTGTTCGACGCGCGGGGGCGGATTCTGATCGGGCCCGGCCTCCCCCGGATGGTGGGCGCGCGGCTGGACCGCATCGCCGAGGAGATGAACGACGCGGACCTGGCCGGAATCGCGCGCCGGATGCGCGCCGGCGGGCGGGGCTTCGGCTGGCACAAGGATTTCCGGCCCGGCAAGCGCGGCAAGGGCCGCCGCCACCTGACCGCCTTCGCCCCCCTCCGGGTGGGCGACGAGCAGTGGTCCCTGGCCGTGACGGCGCCCTCCTCCAAGGTGGTCGACCTCGTGCGCCGCACCTTCCGCAAGGGGTTCATCCTCACCGGCTTCGGCTTCATCGTGATCATCTCGGCCGCCCTTCTCATCCTCGACCGCGAGCGCAGGCGAATCCGCGCCGAGGACAACCTCATCTGGTCCTCCCAGGTGCTCGAGAGCAAGCGCCGCCTCCAGGCCCTCTTCGACGGCATCACCGACAGCATCTGCATCCTCGATCGCGAGATGCGCATCCTCATGCTCAACCGGGGGATGGCCCGCCTCCTGGGGGGCGAGATCGCCGACCTGCTCGGGCGCCCCTGGGGGGGCGAGGGAGACACGCTCATCCCCGAGCCCCTCGCCGACCGGAGCCTGATCGCCGGCGCCTTCGAGAGCGGGCGGCGCGGCTCGGCCGAGTGCGCCGTCCCCCAGCCCGACGGCAAGCGCCTGGACCTGGAGGTCAACACCTACCCCATCTTCGACGCCTCGGGCGAGACCGTTCAGGTCATCCTCTACCTCAACGACGTGACGGAGCAGCGCGAGCTCCAGCGCCAGCTCATCCAGAGCGACCGCCTCTCCATCGTGGGCAAGATGAGCGCCCAGGTGGCCCACGAGGTGCGCAACCCGCTCTCGGCCATCAACCTGAACGCCGAGCTGCTGGAGGACGAGCTGCGCCGCTTCGAGGGGATGGACACCGCCGAGGCGTGGTCCCTCCTGCGCTCGATCAAGGCCGAGGTGGACATTTTGCGCCAGGTGGTGGACGACTATCTGCGCTTCGTGCGGATGCCGCGCTCCGACCCCCATCCGGGCGACATCAACGAGGTGCTCGACGAGCTCCTCAACTTCCACGCCGAGGAGGCCGCGAGCCGGGAGGTCGTCCTGGTGCGGGAATTCTCGGGGAGCCTGCCCGACGTGGAGATGGACGAGGCACAGATGCGCGCGGCGATTCAGAACCTCATCCTCAACGCCTTCGACGCGATGCCCCAGGGCGGGCGGCTCATCCTGCGGACCCGCCCGGCCGAGGGGGACGCGGCAGGGGTGGACATCGACGTCATCGACAGCGGCGTCGGAATCCGCTCGGAGGATCAGGCCTCCCTCTTCACGCCCTTCTTCACCACCAAGGCGAACGGAACCGGTCTCGGCCTGGCCTTCACCCAGCAGGTCGTGCGCGAGCACCGCGGCTCGATTCGCTTCGCGAGCCGGGAGAACGAGGGGACGACCTTCCACGTCCGCCTCCCGGCCGCCGCGCACGAGGAGATCCCGGCGTGAGACCCAAGGAGGGGAGCCACATCCTGGTCGTGGACGACAAGCGGGGGAGCCGGGAAGCGCTCCAGAAGATGATCTCCAAGGAGGGCTACCGCGTATCGCTGGCGCACGACGCCGAGACGGCCATCGACATCTTCGACCGCGACCCGGCGGGGGTGATCATCACCGACCTGCGGATGCCCGGGATGGACGGCATCGGCCTGCTCAAGGAGGTCAAGCGCCGCAACGCCGAGACCGAGGTGATTCTCATCTCGGGCTACGGGACGGTGGAGGCCGCCGTGGAGGCGATGCGCGAGGGGGCCTGCGACTTCCTCACCAAGCCGCTCGAGCGGGCGGCCGTCCTCAAGGCCGTCTTCAAGGCGGTGGAGAAGCAGGAGCTGCTCCGCGAGAACGCCGACCTGCGCGCCCAGCTCCAGAACCTGCGCAACGGGATCGGGATCATCGGCACGAGCAGCGCCATGCGCGAGGTCAACGAGCTCACCCGCCAGGCGGCCCCCGCCTCGGCGACCGTCCTCATCCTCGGGGAGAGCGGGACGGGCAAGGAGCTGGTGGCCAACGCCCTCCACAACCTGAGCGGCCGGGCGGGCAGCCCGTTCATCAAGGTGAACTGCGCCGCCCTGCCCGAGACGCTGCTCGAGAGCGAGCTCTTCGGCTACGAGCGCGGGGCCTTCACCGGGGCCGTCTCGCGCAAGGAGGGGCGCTTCCACCTCGCCGACGGGGGGACCCTATTCCTCGACGAGATCGGGGACATGCCCCTCTCCCTTCAGGCGAAGATCCTGCGCGTGCTCCAGGAGGGGGAGTTCGAGCGCCTGGGCGGCTCGGAGACCTTCAAGGTGGACGTGCGCGTCATCGCGGCCACGAACCAGGACATCCAGGACGCCATCGCCGAGCGCCGCTTCCGGGAGGATCTGTACTACCGCCTCAACGTCATCACCATCCACCTCCCCCCCCTCCGCGAGCGGCGCGGCGACATCCCCCTCCTCATGGAGCACTTCATCCAGCGCTTCTCGGCCAAGAACAGCCGGAAGGTGCGCGCCTTCTCGCGCGAGGCGATCGAGCTGATGTCGAACTACGAGTGGCCGGGGAACATCCGCGAGCTGGAGAACACGGTGGAGCGCGCCGTCGTCCTGGGCCGGGGGGAGATTCTCACCGTCGAGGACCTGCCGCCCCAGATCGCCAAGGGCGCCGATCCGCCCGAGGAGCTGCGCGTCGAGGCGGGGGCGCCCGTCCTCAGCATCCCGATCGGCACCCCCCTCGCCGAGGTCGAGAAGCGCGTCATCCTCGAGACCCTGCGCCACACGGGGGGGGACAAGAGCGCCGCCGCCCGCCAGCTCGGAATCGCCACAAGGACGATCTACCGCAAGCTCGATTGAGAAGGGGCCGCCGGCATCACGTTCGCTTTTCCCCCTTCGGGCTCTCCTGCGCCGTCACCCACCGCGTGGCCTGGACGGTGAACCGCGCCGAGGAGATCGAAACGGCCCAGAGGCTCTCGACGAAGGTGGAGTGACGATTCCGCATCCAAACCGGCCGGCGCGCCCCGTGGCTGCGTTTTTCCCCTACCGGCAACGCCCGCCACTCTCCCATTGAACGCCGCAGAGATCACATTAAACCGATGAAACCGAATTTGTCTATTGGTCGCGGCCTATTATGCAATAATAATTGCATTCAAAAGCTATTCATGCCATAATGATTAAAATGCATATGAAAACAGTTGGGAAAAAGGAACCTGGGTCGTTTCCGCCAAATAACCTGAAAAAGATTCAAAGCCGCTCCCAACTTTTGGCAGTGGCCGACAACGACACCCGACACTATTGGAGACACAAATCATGCCCAAGTACATCGTGATTTGTTCGGACGGCACGGGGAACACCGCCATCAAGGGACGCGGCACCAACGTGTTCAAGCTGTACGAAGCAGTCGACCTCAACGAACACAAACAAATTCCCAGTCTCAGGCCACAGATCGCTTTCTACGATGATGGTGTGGGCACCGAGAACCTGAAGCCCTT
>JAZGDQ010000188.1:0-9754 GCA_036477985.1 bacterium | reverse complement strand
CTCCTCCCCCGGCGTGAGGTGGGGATGCGCCCGCCCCCGCCAACGCTTCTCGAGATATTTGGCGATGCCCTCGTGCAGCCAGATCGGGGCGAGGTTCCGCGTCGCCCGCACGATGAGAAGGTGGACGAGCTCGTGGGCCGCCGTGTCGAGCCAGCGGTAGCCCTTCAGAAGCGCCCCCGGGGAGATGAACATGAGCTTGTTGAACTTCGAGACCCCGACCGCGCCCTTTTCCTCGATGTCGCGGCGCGAGAGAGTGGAGGCCTTGTTGAAGCGCGCGGGATCTGAAAACACCTCGACGCGCACGCGGTCCGGGGGCGTGTAGCCCAGCTCCTTCCCCAGAATCTCCCTCGCCCTCTCGAGCGTCTCGGCCAGGTAGGGCAGGAGAACCGCGTCCGCCCGCGGGTCGTGCCAGATCTCGAAATGCGGCGTGCGGTGGGCGCGGAATCCCTCGACGGCCGCGCGCGACTGGCGGACGTGGAGGCGAAGCTCGAGCCACTCGCGCTCGCCGGGCCGCTTCTTGAGGGCGGCGTTGAGCCGCTCGATCGAGCCCGAATAGTCCCCGCTCAGGAAGGCGGCGGTCCCCTCGAGCGCGTCCCATTCGGGAAGATCGGGCGAGCGCTCGCGCAGGCCGGCGAGGAGGCGGCGCGCCGCCCCGATGTCCCACGCCCGCATCTCCCCCACCACCCGGGCGTACCCCTCGGGCCGGGAAACCCCGCCCGAGGGCTTCGGGGTCGGGGAGGAATCCTGAACCGCGGCGGCGGGCGGAAGGGGGGCCGCCAGAATCCACCCCGCGAGTGCGATCGCCGCCCAAGATCCCTTCACGCGCTCTCCTCCCGCCTCACTTCGTCAGCCGATCGAAGTAATCCTCGATCTCCCTGCGCAACGAATCCGGCATCCCCTCCTTCAGGGCCTCCATCACCTCCTCGCGGAACTTGCGGGGCACCTGGTACTGGTTCCGCCCGGGAATGAGCACCTCGCTGAACTGGGTGCCGAGGCGGCCGTCCTCCTCCTCGCCGGGCCGGCTCGCGTCCTGCTGGCCGGGCAGGCGCGGGTTCCGGGCCCACCAGGAGAGGCCGGGCGCGCGGTAGGCGCCCGCCCCGCGCGGAGAGCCGCGGCCCAGGTTGCCGCGCCGCACCATCTGCTGCATCGCCTGCATCATCGAGTTCTGTCCCTGGGCCAGCTGGCGGATGGCCTCCTCCTCGGGGGGGACGGCGCCCGTCGGGCTCAGCGCCCCGAGCCGTCCGGCGGCCTTCCCCATGGCCTTTCGGGCGAGGGTGAGGCGCCGCAGGATGGAGGAGTCGAGGAAGGGGAATATCTGCATCAGGCTCCGAAGGCGCTCCTCGAGGGGAAGGAGCCGCTTCCCGAGCGCCTTCTGGCGATCCTGGAGGCCGCGCAGGCTCTTCTTCTCCGCCGCCGAGGCCGCCCGCTCCCCCTTGCGCAGGAGGCGGCCGAGTCGCTCGCGGGCCGACTTCCAGGGACGGAGCCGATCTTCCTTCACCTTGCGTCCGCAGGCGTCCACCCCGAGCTTCTCGAGATAGCGGGGGATCCGCTGGTGGAGGGTCGCCCACTCGCCCCGGCCGATCCGATCGAGGGTCTCGCTCAGCGCCTCGCGGCGGGCGAGGGCGCGCTCCTCCCGGGCCCTCTCCGCCTCGAGCGCCCTGTCCGCCTCCTCCAGGGCGTCCTCCACCGGGGGCAGGGCCACCCGGCCCCTCAAGCCGGCAGCCGGCGCTTCCACCGGCGGACACTCCTCGGCACCCGCGCGCGCCTCCCGGGCGCGCTCCTCTTCAACGGTCCCCCGCAACAGGTTCGCCAGGGCGGCCAGCGCCTTGTCCGAGCCCTTCTTGAGGCGGTCGATGACCATGTCCTGCAGGTTCACCGTCTCGGCGAGGATGGCCTGCTGCTCATTGAGGATGGCCGAGAGCTCGCTCTGGCGCCGGCGCATGGGCGAGGTGCCGCGCTGGGCCATCATCTGGCGGCGCCGGATTCCCCGCAGGGCCGCCCGCATCCGCATCATCTGGCTCATGAGCCGGCGCATGGCCTCGAGCGCCGCCCGAATGTCGCCCCGGCGAAGATGCTCGCGGATTTTGTCGAAGGCCTGGCGCATGTCCTGCATCGGCAGGTTCCGCATCCCCCGCCGGTTCATGAACTCCGACGGCATGCGCTGGGCCAGGCCGGAGAGCTGGCGGAGCATCTTGTTCATCTCCCGGCGCAGGCGCTCCAGCTCCTCCTGGACCCGCCGCATGGCCTCCGGGTCCACCCCGCTCTTTCGCATCCGCTCGAGCTCGCGGGCGAGGGCCCGCTGCCGCTGGAGGAGGCTGTCCGCCATCCGCCCGACCCGATCCATCCGGAGCTGGCGCATGATGTCCTCCCCCATCGAGGCGATCCGCTCGAGGGCCTGGGTGGACTCCTCCCGGCGGTCCGCCTCCTCCTTCCGGGGCCGCTCCCCCTTGCGCCCGCCCCGGGCCTGCTTCCCGCCGGAGCGGCGGGCCGGGCGAAGGTGGCGCTCCAGCGTGTCGAACAACCGGCGCTGCAAGAGGTCCAGGTCCATGCTCGCCAGCGCCTCGCGGGGGTTTTGGGGGCGGAGCATGGCGCGCGCCTCCCGAATCTCATTGAGGATGCCCTCGGCCCGCTCGACCTTCGAGGGGGACCGGCCCGCCGCCCGGCGCTCCCCGCCCTTCTCTTTTCCGCCCAAGGGGGCGGGCCGCCGGGCCGTCTCGCCCTTGCCGAGCTCGGGCGCCTCCTCCTCCAGGTGGCTGGCGAGCAGGTCGAGGAGCTTCTCGGAGATTCGCTTCAGGCGATCGTCGAGGGTGGCCATGACGGCCTCCCGGTCCCGGACGCGGATGTGGTAGACCCGGCTCGCCGTCCGCTTGGGCCCGCTCACGGTGTCGGTGTCCTCGGCCACGACGCGGTAGCGGAGCGAGGCGCCCGGCCCCATGGCCAGCGCGCGAAGGTCGAAGACGTGGCTGCCGGAGATCTGCTTCCGCGGCCCCTCGCCCCCGTCGAGGGAGACGCGCCGCCGCCGCCCCTTTCCGATCCAATATTCGAGGCCCAACCGCCGCACCCCGAAGTCGTCGGAGGCGAGGTAGCGCATCCTCACCTCATCGCCGGCCTCCACCGTCACGTCCTTCCGGGGGGAGATGACCTGGGCGTGGGGCGGGGTGTCGGGAATGATGTCGATCCGGAAGCGCCGGGGGGAGGGGTTGGTGAAGCCGAACCGATCCTTCAGGCGCACCTGATAAGAGCCCGGGCTGCCCAGGAGGAGGAGGCCCTCGAGGAAGCCGTCCTTGGCCTCCTTGAGCGGAATGCGCCAGCCGTCGGCCAGGGCGAGCACCGCCTCGCGGATGGGCTTGCTCGCCTTCACCCGGACGAGGACCGAGGAGCCCAGATAGGCGCGGATCTCCCCTCCCCGAAGGCCCCGCTGGGGGTTCAGGCCGGTGTACTCGGGCGGGAAATACACGACCTCGATCTTCGTCATCCGGGGCGGAGGCGTCACCCGCACATCGAGGGGCCGGGAGCGGAACCGCCCCGTCCTCGCCCGCACGCGCACGCCGCGCGCCCCGCTCGTCCACTTGAGGCGGAACCTCCCCTCCTGCCCCTTCCCGAGCTTCGCCATGGGCAGCCGCGCGAGGGGCTCCCTGTCCTCGGCGCCGCCGAGGGAGAAGAACTCCAGGTCGGCCCCCTCCGGGATCCTTCCCTCGGCGCGCAGGTCGAAGGTCACGGCCATGCCGGCGAGAACGCGCTCGGCCGAGGCCGTGAGGCGGAGATGGGTGATGCGCGAGGGCATGAGCTCGAACGCGTGGGTGAGGAGGCGGCTCGCCTCCGGGTAGAGGCCCGGGGAGAGGAGCCCGGTGAGGAGAACGGCGCCGGCCATCGAGGCGGAGAGTCGCCCCAGCCGCCGGGGGCCGGCGGTGGAGACGAAGGCGCTCCCCTCGAGGCGCTTCACCTGGGCGGCGGTCTCTTGCACGAGGGCGTCGATGAGGGCGGGCGAGGTCGGATCGTCCGGCCCGAGGGCGCCCTTGCGGGGGAAAAGCTGGAGGCAGCTGATGAGGTTGTTGCCCAGGTCGGGGCGCTCGGCCTCGATCTCGAGGGCCACCTTCTCCCGGCGCGGCCTCCCCCACACGAGCCAGAGGGCGCGCCCCCCGGCGGCGGCGAGGATCAGGAGGCAGGCCGCGAGGTAGCCCACCGCGGCGTATCCGAAGGTGGGCTGGAGGGCGACCGCAGCGGGCGCGAGGAGGAGGGCCGCCAGGAGGGAGACCAGGAGGAAGAGGGCCGCCTCCTTCCGGCGCACCCCCGCGCGGCCCTCGATCACCGAATCGAGGAACATCAAAACGGCGCGGAACGAAGTCTCAACCAATGCCGCACCCCCGCGGGCCGATTAGGTCTCGCCGGGGGAAAAGGCGCGGGGCGCCCGCCCCCGAATCTCAGCCGTGCTCCATGACAACGAACAGGGTGGGCGGGGGGAGCGTCCGCCGGCTCAGGCGAAGGGCCGCCCGGCCGATTCGCCGTATGCGGGACGCCCCGCGGAGGAACCGCGCCAACCGGTCCTCATCGTCCCAATAATGCATCGGAATGGCAATGTTGGGCCGGAGGGCCAGCACCTGGGCGCGGGCCTCCTCGGGACCCATCGTGAAGGCGCCTCCGATCGGCACCATCGCGAGATGAATCTTCCCCAAGCGCCGGAGCTGAGAGGGATTCAGCGCCTCGGCCAGATCCCCCAGGTGGGCGACGCACAGCCCGCCCATCTCGAAGACGAAGGCCGCCCCCTTGGTGTTCCACTCATAGGTGCGCTGGGTGATGGGGACATTGTAAACCAAAACGTCCCGGACGGTCTCGCGCACCTTTGTCCACTCAAGACCACCGTCTTTCAAACCCCTTATTATCAATGGCTTTCCATCCGCAACCTCAACCGAATTATGATGCGAATGCTCCCGGCTCACCGTGATGGCGTGGGGCCGCGTCCGGGGGATGGGGAGGCCCATCTCGGGGCCGAAGGGGTCGGTCAGAATTCGCGCCCCGCCGGGGGAGATCAGGCGGAAGAAGGAGTGGCCGAACCAGCGGAGGGAGATCTCCCGCCCCTCCTGCGGGGAGCGCACGGCCACCCGAACCGCCCGCGGGGGCCCCTCCCGCCGGACGAGGCCGGCGAGGCAGCGCCCCTCGGCGGAGGCGGGAAACATCGCAAGCCCGAGGGCGAGGAGCGCGGTCCATCTCGAGGCCGCGATCCGCCGCCGCGCGCGGGGAAGCCCCGCTCTCCTCGATTCCTCCCCCCTCCTCATGCAAGACCCCACAACCGGCGGACCGTCCACTCCAGCGCGGGAAGGAGGATGAGCCACATCCCGATCCAGGGCACGCTCCAGAGGCGAACGTCGCGCACCTCGGTGAGTTTGGGGGGAACCTTCCCCTTGAGCGCCTCCTCCACCCGCCGGGCGAGGCCCTCACGCCCCTCGCCCTCTCCCGCGGCGGCGGGGAAGAAAAGCCCGCCCGTCTTATCGGCCAGGGCGGCCAGGCGCTCCCACCGCGGGCTCACGTCGGCCAGCTCCGCCCCCCCGGTACCGCCCACCCACACCGTGCGGACCGCTTCGCCGATGGCCTTCTCCCCCACCCGGGCCGAGACCTCCACCCGGTAGCTCCCCGCTCCGCCCGGGAGGAAGCGCGCCTCGAACTCCCCGGTCTCGGGACGGAAGACCGCCCGGAGGCGGCGGATCCTCCCGTAGGGATCGCGCAGGGTGACCTGGACGCGGGCCGCGGCGGCCGGGCGGAAGCTCTCGTCGAGGACCTGGGTGCGGATGATCCGCATCCCCCCCTCGCCGGGCTCGGCGTCGGGGAGGATGCGCACCTGGGAGCTGGCCGGATCGCCCACGAGCCAGCGGATGCTCTGGGAGATGAGCTGGAGGTAGAGGCGGTTGGTCTTCTCGGCCGCGACCATCCCGAAATTCCAACGCCACAGGTCGTCGGTGAGAACGGCGAGCACCCGGCCCTCCCCCACCCGGCGCACGGCGATGAGGGGAATCCCCCCGGCCTCCTCCCCGGAGGTGACGAGGATCTGGCCCTTCCCGTTGGGCTGGGTGACGTTCACCCGCCGAAGGGGGGGCAGGCTGTTCCAGAGATCGGCGTTCGACTTCGGGTCGGTGGAGAGGCGCGTGACCGGGTGCCGCTCTCCCACCGGGGTGAGGCGGCCGGGGAGGCGGCGGCCCACCCCGTAGTCGGCCCGGGAGGTCAGGCGCACGGGAAGGAGGTCCTGTATCGGGCTCCGGGCGTAGCCGCCCGCGCCGAAGGAGCGCCGCCCGCCGAACATGAGGAAGGCGCCCCCGGCGCGCACGTAATCGCCCACGCGCTCGAGGTAGTAGTTGCTGAAATACTCCTGGGCCGAGAAGTTGTCGAGGACGACGATGTCGAAATTTTTCAGCTCCTCGAGGAAGAGCTTGTCCAGCGGGAAGGGGACCAGGCTCAGCTCCCGCGTCGGCACCCCCGGATCGTCATCGGAGGTGCGGAGGAAGACGAAGGAGATGAGATCGATGACGGGATCGCGCTTGAGGGCGAGCCGGAGGAAGCGGTAGTTCCAGGTCGGGGCGCCCGAGATGGTCAGGATCCGGATCTTGTCCCGCCGCACCTCGAGGGGAATCTCCACCCGGTTGTTCGAGGCGACGAGCTCGCCCCGCTGGACCGGCGTCTCGACGGCGAGGAGGAGGCTCCCCACCTCGGAGGGCGTGAAGCGGAACTCCAGGGTGCGCCGGGTCGGGTCGTTGCGCACGTCCACCGTGAGGGTGCGGATCACCCGTCCGCCCCGCGTGAGGGCGACGGGAAGCTTCTGGCCCGTGAAGCCGCGCACCGTGAGGGTGACCTCCAGGCGGACCTCCTTCTCCCGAAAGGCGATCCGCGGGGCGCGGACCTCGTGCAGCGAGATGTCCCGAAAACGCTGGGGGCGGCCGAACCCGATCCCCACGACGGGGGGAAAGCGGGCGGCGTCCTCGGGCGGCCACAGGGCGCGCGTCGTGTCCCCCCCGTCGGAGAGGAGGAGGATTCCCGAGAGGCGCTCGGGCTCGGAGGAGTCCCCCTTCCGCTCAAGGGCGGCGCGGATGGCGCCTAGGGACTCGCTCCCCGGCCCGCCCGCCTTCAGGTGAAGGAGATCCTCCCGCGTCAGCGGGGCGCTGGACAGATCGAAGCGCCTGAGGCGGATGTCGTAGGAGCGCGAGAGCCGGCCGAGGAGGCCCCGCCACGCGCCCGCCTCCTTGTCCTTCCCCTCCTTCCCCTTCGCCTCCTTCCCGCCCTTCGGGCTCTCCCCCTTCTCCTCCCGGCCCGGAGCGGCTTTCCCTCCCTTCTCATCCGCCCCCTCTCCTCCCAGGAGAACCTCCACCGCCTCCGCGAGCCGGGAGCCGCCCCCCGGCCCGTCCTTCACGCCCATGCTCGCCGAGGAGTCGACCAGGACGAGGAGCCGGGCGGGGAGGGTGCGCTCGCGCCGCTCGACGAGGGTGGGGCCGGAGAGGAAGAAGAGGATGAGGAGGTAGAGGAGGGCGCGCACGGCGAGGAGGGCCGAGGTCCGCCCCGGCGAGAGGCGCTCGCGCAGGAAGGGAATGCGCCGGCGGAGGCTCTCGGCCAGGACGAGCCCGAGCAGGGCGAGGAGCCAAAGGGGGACGCCGCCGGGCCAATGGAGGGATGCCCAGTCCATCCGCCTATCCCTGGTTGAGGCGGCGTTGGATGAAGGGATGGTGGATCAGATCGCGCTTGTAGTTCCCGGTCATCGAGTAGAGGGCGACGTTCACGCCGAGCTGGAAGGCGGCCCGGCGCTGGGGCTCGCCCCCCGGGGTGCACTCCTCGGCCCAACTCCCGTCCGCCCGGCGGGCCCAGGCGCCGCCCAGATCGTTTCGGCAGAAGACGACGGGGGTGAAGGCGCCCAGCTGGACCCCCTCGAGGCCCTGGCTCACCGCCTGGCGCCCCCCCACCGAGCGGAGGAGATAGTAGCTGCGGAAGACGGAGTGATCGCTCGGAAGGGGATCCAGGGGATCGCGGGGGAAGAGGCGCTCGATGAGGGCGCGCGCGGTGCGGCCGAAGCCCTCCTCGATGCCGCCCAGGCCGTCGTCCACCAGGAGGAAGCCCCCGTAGGTGAGGTGGCGCCGCAGCCGTTCGATCTCCTCCTTCCCGGGCATCTCGAACTCATAGCGCCCGGCGATGTATAGAAACGGATGGTCGAAGAGGTCGGGATCGGAGAGCCGGATGGAGCGCCCCTTCCGGGCCGCGTCGATGCTCGTCCGCCGGCGGACCCTTTCGAGGAGGCTATCCAGCGAATATTCGTATTCCCGCCACCTCCCCCCCTCGTACTGGATCTGGGCCGGGAGGAACTCGGGGGGCAGCTCCTTCTCCGCCTGCTTGGGCGGAGGGAAGAGCTCCTCCGCGCTCTGGGCCGCGGCGGGAAGCGCTCCCCCCATCCTCCCCGCGAGGGCGCCGGCCGCGAGCCCGGCCGCCAGTCCGAGGAAGGTCCTCCGGCTGAGGCGCCGGCTAGTAGGGCTCATCGCTCGGCATCACCAGGTAGACCGTGGGGGCGGGAAGGCGGCGTAGCGAGAGGGTCACCTCGCTCGTCTTGGCGCGCACGATGCGATCGATTCCCTCAATCGCCAGGGCGGCGGAGAACTGGGCCGGAAGCTCCGGGCCCACGTGGTGCATCGGGACGACGATGTTGGGCCCGATGCGCCGGGTCAACTTGGCGGCCACCTCGTGGGGGACGGTGAAGGAGCCGTCGATCGGCACCATCATGACGTGGATCTTTCCCAGCGCGCGAATCTGGGCCAGCGAGGGGCCGAACCGCGCGTTGCCGAAGTGGGCGAAGCACAGTCCGGCCACCTTGAAGACGAAGATGGTGTTGAGAATGATGGGGGGGGCGGTCCCCTCGGCGGCCTGGGGGAAGGCGAACACCCGGACGCCGCCGAACATTCTGTCGATCGGGATGGGGCGTCCCTCGGGCGTCTCGCCGTATAGGATGGTGACGCCCTTTTTTTTCTCGTAGGGTCCGGTGGCCGAGTGGGTCTCGTGGTAATTGCTCACCGTCACGACGTCGGGCGGAGGGCTCGCCACGGCGTCGTAGTAGGGGTCGGTGAGAATGCGGGTTCCGTTCGGCGCGGTGATCAGAAAGCTCGAGTGGGCGATGTAGTGGAAGCGAACCTTCCCGCCCGCGGGCGCGGCCGCGCGAAGGGGCCGGGCGGGGGCGGTCCAGGCCACCGGGATGACCCGCCCGTCGCGGCGCACAAGCCCCGGCTGGCAGATGGTCTTGCTCGCGGCGAGGGCGAGATCGCCCCAAGTCATGAGGGCGGCGGCGGCGAGGGCGAACCCGAGCGCCCACCGGGAACCGGATGACTTCCGTCTCATTCGAATTCACCCAGGACGGGGGGTGCGCAACGCAGGCGGCATAGGTGACACAGGCGGCGAACCGTCCCGAAAACAGCCCAACAGTATAGGCTATTCTACCGCGAACGGCGGGGAAGCGCACCCCGGCCGAAACGGCCCCGGCGGCCCCGGGCGGGGCGGGCGGGCGGGTGGGCATGGGCGGCGCGGCCATCTTCATCCCGCATCCCCGGCCCCCTTCCGGGCGAGGAGCCACAGGGAGGCCAGAAGGAGCCCCGCCTTGGCGAAATCCGTCAGGACGTAGGCCCCGTGGTAGAGGCCGAAGGTCCGGAGGGTCCCCGCCTCCCGCGCCCGGTCGGCGAAGTCGAGGGCGCGGCCGAGGGCCTGGATTTGGGGGGCGAACCAGAAGGCGTGGGCGAGAACG
>JAZGDQ010000187.1:0-8651 GCA_036477985.1 bacterium | reverse complement strand
GTGACGGCTCCCCGACCGAGGTTTCCATCCGGCGCACGGTGCGCGCGGCGCAGCTCTACCACGAAGGCCGGGCGCCGCTCCTTCTTTTCAGTACGGGAGGGACCACCTACGCGCACCTGAGCGAGGCGGCGGCCATGGCCCGCTTCGCCCGCTCCCTCGGTGTTCCCCCAAAGGCGATCCTGCTCGAGGAGAAATCCCGCAACACGGAGGAGAACGCGCGGTTCACGGCCGCATTATTGCGGGAGCGCGGCATCGCGCGCATCCTTCTCGTCACCGATCCCATCCACATGCGCCGGGCGCGCGACAGCTTCCGGGCGCAGGGAATCGGGGTGGACATCGCTCCGACCACGAAGATCCGCCGCCTCGGGTCCCGGGTGGGGGGCTGGAATCTCTTCGTCAAGGGCATGCACGAATACATCGGCATCGCCTTCTACCGCCTGCGCGGCTTCCTGGGGTTTTGATTCCCTCCCGCGTCTAGCCGCCCGCCCAGTTCATCCCCATGGCGCGCCACCAGATCAGGTTGAAGGTCATCGTCACGGCGAAGGCGACGGCCGTCATGAAGACCCCGAAGCGGAAGATCTCGCCCGCCCGCAGGTGGCCCCGCTCGTACACCACGAGGGAGCTCGCGCTCTGGGCGGGGTAGAAGAGCACGGTGTCCCCCATGATCATCACCCCCAGGCCGCACACCAGGGGGTTGAGCCCCCCCGCCAGCCCCATCTCCATCCCGATCGGAATCATGATGGCGAGGAAGCCCGTGATGTTGGGGATGAGGATGCGGATGGGGACGGTGGAGAGGAGGATGGCGGCCAGGAGGAAGTAGGGGCGCGAGGCGAGGGCGGGCGCGAGGCCGATGAGCCAGTGGGCGAGCCATTTCGCCGCCCCCGTCTCGACGAGTGCGCGGCCGAGGGAGAGGGAGGAGGCGAGGATGAAGAAGTTGGCCCAGGGGAAGCGCGTCTCGAACTCCTTCCAGGTGAGGACGCCGATTCCCGGGGCCAGGAGGAGGGCCCACCCCAACAGCGCGGGCAGGGCGGGGTGGAGATGGTGGAAGGCGTCGGTCAGCCAGAGGAGGGACGCCCCCAGGACGATGGCGCCCGTGCGGATCTCATCGGCCGCGAAGGGAGGGCGCTCGTCGGCGGGGGCGGGAAGATCGCCGGCCTCCCCGCGCAGGTAGAGGAGGTGGATGGCCCCCGAGCCGATGGCGAGGGTGAGGTAGTAGGGCGGGGCGAGGAGGGTGAACCACCGGCCCCAGCCGATTCCGCCGATGAGGGCCGCGGCCACGATGGGGGTGATCCCGCCCGTGAGGAGGGCGGTGGAGGCGAGGCGGTTGATCGAGTTCAGGGCCATCATGATGGCCCGCGCGAGGGGGGCCCCCTTCCCGACGCCGCTCATGGAGAGGGCGCGGTCGTAGACGTGGGCCAGGATCCCCGAGCGGGTGGTGGCCGAGGGGAGGAGGAAGGTCAGGAGGGGGAAGGAGAGGATCATCTGCCAGAAGAGGGAGAGGCGCCGCCCCCCGGCGCGCCGGAGGAAGAAGCGCGCGAGGCGCTCGGCCAGCCCCACCTTCTCGACCGCGATGCCCAGGGTGAGCACCCCGATGAGGAAGTAGGCGACCGGACTCGAAAAGCCCGAGAGCGCCGCCGACAGAGAGGGGGCGGCCCCGGTCAGATCGAGGAGGAGGACGAGGAGAATGCTCGTCACGCCCGCGGGGAGGGCCTCGCTCGTCCAGAGGACGATGGCCGCCGCCGCGACGAGCATGGCCCGGTAGGCGGGGACGCCGAGTCCCGCCGGCGGGGTGAGAAAGAAGAGAAAGAGGATGAGGAGAAGCGGGAGGAGAAGGAGGGCGCCGCGCCGCGGGGCCCGCATCGCCTCCTCCGGCCGGGCCATCGGCCCTTCTCCTCCCCGCGCCTACTTCCGCTCGGCCAGCTCGATGCTGATGTTGTCCGGGCCCTTGATGAAGGCGATCTTGGTTCCGGGGCGCAGCTCCCAGGGCTCGCAGATGAACTCGGCCCCCTTCGCGCGAAGCTCGGCGGCGGCGGCGTCCATGTCGTCGACGAGCAGCCCGAGGTGATCGAGCCCGTAGCGCGGGTCGCTCCCCGTCCGGACGGGGTCCTCGTTCTCCGCCTTTCCGGAGACGAGGAAGCGCATTCCGTGCAGGTCGAAGTCGAAGGAGGGGGCGCCGCCCAGCTCGCGCTCGCGCACCATCTCGGCGCCGAACATATCTTCCCAGAACTTTCGGGCGGCATGGGGATCTTCGCTACGGAAGTGAATGTGATCGTAGCGGTAAGCGGCCATTTTCTCTCTCCTGAAACGGTTCGGCGCCGAACGGAGGCGCAAGCGCGCCCGGAGGGCGCGGGCAACGGGAATCTCCAAAGAGCTTCAATTGTAGGGGGAGGCGGTAACCTGCGGCAAGGCGCCGGGGGCGCGGCCGGGGCGGCTGGGGGAAGCGGCTGCAGGGCGCGGGCCCCACGCCGCCTCAGCTCTCGCCTCCCTCGTCGCGCTCCATGAGCTTTTGGGCTTCCGCCATCTCGTGGAAGCGATCGCAGGTCGACTTGATGTCCTGGTTGAGGCGGCCGAAGAGCTTCTCGATCTGGGAAGGGGTCAGGGCGCCGGTCAGCTCGCCGAAGACGACTTCCCAGGTCTTCTCGCCGCGGGCGCCGCGCTCCATCTCGCTGTCCGCGGTCATCTTTTCGTACACCTCGTGTTCGTGGTCGAGCAGATCCCGAAGCACGGGCTCATAGTTCTGGTCGTTGTCTTCTATGTAGCGCAGGAGATAGGGTCGAAAGGAGCGAGCCTCGACTTTTTGGGGCTTCGCCATCCCTTGGAGGCGATCGCAGGTCTTCTTGATGTCCTGGCAGAGACGGTCGAAGAGCTGTTCGATCTGGAAGGGGGTCAGGATGTCGGTCAGCTCGCTGAAGACGACTTGCCAGGTTCTCCCCTCCCGCTCTCCGCGCTGGAACTCCTTCTCCTCGGTCAACTCCTCGTACACCTCGTGCTCGTGTTCGAGCAGGTCCCGGAGAACGGGCTCGTAGTTCGGATCGCTGCCGTGGATATAACGCATGAGGTAGGGCTTGAAGGCGCGCACCTGATGCTTTCGCTTCACATTCGCCTCCTCCCGCCGTCGGGGGCCTTCACGTTCCGAATTGCCAGGGGCGCCCCGAACGTAGGAGCCGGAAACCCCGGCTCCACCCGGGGGAAGTACTATTATTATTCATATATCATACCGGGTCGCCTCCGTCGATACGAATTCTCGGGCGGATGTGGCATGATGCCCCTCCGCCCAGGGGTTGAAACCACCGAATACAAAGGGAATCAGGAGATTGCGAAATGGATGATGCGCGAATCGAGCGCATGGCGGAGACGATTGCCCGCTACTCGGCCCGGGTGGGCCGCGGAGACCTGGTGTGCATCCGGGGGGGGACTTCGGCCGCCCCCCTCATCCGCGCCCTCTACCGGGAGTGCCTCGAGCGCGGGGCGCATCCCTACACCCAGGTGGGGCTGCCCGGGATGGACGAGCTCTTCTTCCGGCACGCGAACCGCGAGCAGCTCGCCTACGTCTCCCCCCTCGCGCGCTACGAGGTGGGCCGGGTGGACGTCCTCATCAGCATTCTTTCGGAGACGAACACGCGCCGCCTCACGGGGGTGAATCCCAAGAAGCAGGCCGCCGCCTCCAAGGCGCGCCAGCCCATCATGCGCACCTTCATGCGCCGCGCGGCCCAGGATGGGAAGGGCGGCAAGAGCGGCCTCCGCTGGACGCTCACCCTGTTCCCCACCGAGGCCTACGCCCAGGACGCCGAGATGTCCCTGCGCGAGTACGAATCCTTCGTCTTCGGTGCCTGCTTCGCCGACAAGGCGGGGACCGTACGCCGCTGGCGTGCGCTCGACAAGCGCCAGCGCGAGATCGTGCGCTACCTCAAGGGGAGGAAGACGGTCGAGATCTCCGCCCCCGGCACCGACCTTCGGGTCGGAATCGCCGGGCGCACCTTCATCAACTGCAGCGGGCATCACAACTTTCCGGACGGAGAGGTGTTCACCGGGCCCCAGGAGAGCCGGGTGGACGGGACGATCCGCTACAGCTTCCCGGCCTGCCTCTCGGGGCGGGAGGTCGAGGACGTGGAGCTGACCTTCGAGAAGGGCCGGGTGGTCAAGGCGACGGCGGGCAAGAACCAGGCCTTCCTGCGCAGCATGATCGGGATGGACGCAGGCGCGTGCCGGGCCGGGGAGTTCGCCATCGGGCTCAACTACGGAATCCAGCGGTTCACGCGGAACACCCTGTTCGACGAGAAGATCGGGGGCACGATCCACATCGCTCTCGGCAAGGGGTACCCCGAGAGCGGCTCGCGCAACGACTCGGCCCTCCACTGGGACATGGTGTGCGACCTGCGGCAGGGCGGGGAGATCCGGGTGGACGGCAGGCTCTTTTCGAAGAACGGGAAGATTCGGGTGTGAGCCCGCGGCTTCCCGCCCGATGAGGAGGGGACGGACCGATGGCGGATCGGGCGCATTCCCCCCGAAGGCGGTTCCTCAAGGTGTTGGCGGTCTTCTTCCTGGCGGGCGCACTGGCCGGAATCGTCCGGGAGCTGCGCGTGGGCCAGGCGGAGGTGGACGCCCTCGGGCGCGAGCTGGCGAAGGGGGAGGCGGGGCGGATCCTCCGCGCGGGCGCGGGCGAGGGGGGCCTGGAGGCGCTGCTCGAGCGCCACCGGTCCCGCCTCGGGCTGGAGAGAATCGGAATCTTCGGCCCCGACGGGAGCCTGGTGGCCCAGTCGCCCGCCGAGCTCCAACACGGGGAGGGGGGCGGCGCGCCTTTCCGGAGCGTGCTGGCCTCGATGCGCGGCCAGGTGCGCGATGCGGCCTCGGGCCGCGAGATCGGCCACCTGGTGGTGTGGCGGGACGTGGGGCCCGAGGCGGGCCGCTCGATCCTGATCGGCCTGTTCGTCGGGCTGGCCGCCGCCGCGATCTCGCTCCTCCTCTTCCGGCCGGCGGGCGGGCGCGAGAGCGCCGCCCCGGGCGGCGGATGATCCGGACGGCGCCGGATGATCCGGACCATAGATGATCCGGACGGCGAATGATCCGGACGGCGAATGATCCGGGCGGCGAATGATCCGGGCGGGTAGCTCAGCTGGCAGAGCGGCGCCCTTACAAGGCGTAGGTCGGAGGTTCGAGCCCTCTCCCGCCCACCAGATTCGAGACGCCCTCCCGGCGTTGGCCCGGGGGGCGTTTTCTTTAGGAATTCGGGAGGAATCCGATTTCGCGGGGGGCGGGTCCGGAATGCGCGGCCGTGGTTCGATTGAAAACGCGGGGCGCTCGCCCCATAATTCGGTCATTTGAATCCATCCCCATAAATCCATCTGGAGGCGCGCATGAGCGGGCAAACCCAGGACGGGCACACCGAGCTTACCGACATCGAGCTTCGGGTGCGGGCGATCGAGTCCTTGCTCACCGAAAAAGGCCTGGTGGAGCCGGACGCCCTCAACGAGCTCATCGACACCTACGAGAACAAGGTCGGCCCCCGCAACGGAGGCAAGATGGCCGCCCGCGCATGGACGGACCCCGCCTACAAGAAACGCCTGCTCGAGGACGGCAACGCGGCCCTCGGCGAGATGGGCTACGAGGGGCGCCAGGGCGAAACCCTCGTGATCCTGGAGAACACGCCCGAAGTTCACAACATGGTCGTTTGCACCCTTTGCTCATGCTATCCGTGGTCGGTGCTGGGCCTCCCGCCCGCCTGGTACAAATCGACTCCCTACCGCTCCCGCGCGGTGATCGACCCCCGCGGCGTGTTGAAGGAGTTCGGCCTCGAGATGGGGGATGATGTCGAGATTCGCGTGTGGGACAGCACCTCGGAGGTCCGCTACATCGTCCTGCCCGAGCGCCCCCCCGGAACCGAGGGGATGAGCGAGGAGGAGCTGGTCGATATCGTCAGCCGCAACTCCCTGATCGGCACGGCCAAGGTCCACGCCCCCAATGCAAAAGGAGAGCGGACATGAACGGGGTGCACGATATGGGCGGCATGCACGGGATGGGCCCCATCGTCCTTGAGGAGGACGAGCCCGTTTTCCACCACGAATGGGAGGCGCGCGCTTTCGCCCTCTCTCGCGCCATGGCCGTATGGGGGCGGTGGAACGTCGACATGTCCCGCTTCCACCGGGAGAGCATTCCGCCGGCCACCTATCTGGAATCGACCTATTACGAGCGGTGGGCCCTTAGCCTCGAATCGCTGCTGGTGGAAGCGGAGTTCTTGAAGAAAGAGGAAATCGAAGCGCGCATGGCCGAGTTGGCGAAGGAGGGCGCCTGATGCCTTTGCTCACCAAGGACATGGTGGCGGATATTTTGAAGATTGGCGACAGCTTTCAGGTGGACGTGGACGTTCCGCCCAAATTCGCGCCCGGCGATCGGATTCGGGTGCGCGACATGAATCCGGCGGGTCACACCCGGGTTCCGCGCTACGCCCGCGGCCGGGAGGGAGCGATTCGCCAGGACTACGGCGTCTTCATCTTCCCCGACACGAATGCGCGCGGCGAGGGGAAGAAGCCGCAGCATCTCTACAGCGTGCGGTTCGCGGCCCGCGAACTCTGGGGCCCGGAAGCCAATGCCAAGGATTGCGTGCACCTCGACATGTGGGACGACTACCTGGACCCCGCCTAGGCCCTCGCGCCGAACGCAAGAACGGGATGAGACGATGGATGACCCGAAGGGCTTGGATGCGGTTCCCTCCCTGCCGCGGGATGAAGAAGGGCCCGTCTTCCGCGAGCCGTGGGAGGCGCAGGCGTTCTCCATGACGCTCATGCTCTTCAACCAAGGCCATTTCACCTGGAAGGAATGGACGGAATGTTTGGGCGCGGAGATCGCGGCGGCCAAAGAGGGGGGAGACCCGGATTTGGGCGACACCTACTACCTGCACTGGCTCTCCGCCCTGGAGAAGATGGCGGCGGAAAAGGGCCTGGTGGAGGCGGTGGGTCTCCTGCAGCGGAAGGAGGAGTGGGACGCCGCCGCCCGCGCGACACCGCACGGCCAGCCCATCGTGCTCAAGCGCGAAAAAGGGGAATAGGCGCCCGACGCGGCGCCTGAATCGCGCCGATAGCTGACGTTCCCTCCCGCATCCCGGCTCCCGCCGCGGCGTGTGAATCGCGCCGATAGCCGACACCCTCCGCTCTGCGATCGGTTCCTCTCTCCCGCCTCGTGCGCCTCCCGCCGATGTGCCAGAATGGGCCGTTGCCATTCCGGCGTCGAACCCGATGAGACAGAGGAGGGCGCGCGATGACCCAACCCCCCGCCAAGGGAACCTATTTCACCTACTTCCCGGACGACTACCGTTGGTCGGCGGCGATGAACATCATCATTTCCACCGGCCAATGGGGCGGCTCGGACATGGGCGAGGTGGACCAGGTCGGCCGCCGTCTGGCCCGCAAGCTCGGGGACGACGGCCTCTGGTTCCGCGAGTGGGTGCGGATGGGCGACAAGGTGCGGGCCCTCGGGATGGCCGAGGAGCGAAAGGGGCATCCCCTCTCCGCCGCCGCCCACCACAAGCGCGCCTGCAACTACTACCTGATGGGCGAGCGCTTCCGGGTCAAGAAAGACAAGAAGGCCCTTGCCGCCTACCGGAAGGTCCTCGACAGCTTCCGGCGCTTCGCCCGGCTCTCCGACCGGCCCCGGATCGAACTCGTCGACGTCCCCTACGAAAAGGGAAAGAAGCTGCCCGGCTATTTCGTCCACGCGGAGAACACGCGGAAGGCGAAGCCCCCCGTCGTCGTCTTCTTCGACGGGCTCGACGGCACGCGGGAGCTCTTGTATTTGATCGGGGTGGAGTCCCTCGTCCGCCGCGGGATGAGCTGTCTCATCCTGGACGGCCCGGGCCAGGGCGAGGCCATCCGCTTCCGGAAAATATACCTTTGCCACGATTACGAGAAGGCCGGCTCCGCGGCGCTCGATTACCTGGAGACGCGGAAGGACGTGAACGCGCGGCGGGCGGGGGTGCTCGCCATCAGCCTGGGCGGCTACTTCGCCCCGCGCATCGCCAGCCTGGACCGCCGCTACAAGGCCTGCGCCGCCTGGGGCGCCATCTGGGACTACCATGCCGTCTGGAAGCGGCGCATCGAGGCCGCCTTCAAGGTCGCGCTGCCGGTGCCGGGCCACTTCATCAACTGGACCCTCAACGCGGCCTCGCTCGATGCGTCCCTCGAGAAACTCGAGGATTTTCGGCTCGACGGCGTCGTGCAGAAGATGCGGTGTCCCTTCCTGCTCACCCACGGGGGGAGAGACAGCCAGATTCCGTTGCGCGACGCCCGCGCCCTCTTCCGGGCGGTCGGCTCCAAGGACAAGACCCTGAAAATCTTCACCGCGGCCGAGGGCGGCGCGCAGCACTGCCAGACCGACAATTTGTCGCTGGGCACGACCGTCATATTCGACTGGCTGCAGGAGAAGCTGAGGGCCTGACCGGGGAGTCCCGCCGCGTTGTTTTGCCGCGGGCCAGCCGTAGGCGCGCTCCTCCCAAGCGATGCCGGCTTGATTTTTGCCCCGTTTCTATGGATTGTAGGATTACGGCGCGTTTTCGGAGGTCCCGCACGGAGGTTTACGGCCCGGGCCGGAGGCGCGACAATTTCCCTACATGTAAGGAAATCAAAAGGTTTGGGGTCAGCTCCGTTTTATCCCAATTTTAC
>JAZGDQ010000186.1:0-3564 GCA_036477985.1 bacterium | reverse complement strand
CTCACGGATGCGGCGGGGCTCCCTGATGCAGCGGGGCTCCCGCCTCCACCCGAATCTCCCCCGCCTCGATGATCAGCTCCCCGTCGAGCCAGACCGAAGGTTTTCGGATGATGGCGTCGAAGTGGGTCTTGGCCTGAACGTCCCCGCCCAGGTTCGCCGAGGTTCCGACACCGAAATGGATCGTCCCGTTCACCCCCTCATCGTTCAGCATCTCGCCCGTGAATTCGCGGCACTCGGGATTCAGGCCCATGGCGAACTGGGCGACGTTGTAGACCCACCGGTCGTTCTGGGCGGCGAGGAGATCGCGCAAAAAGGCGGCCTGCTCCCCTCCGGCAATCTCGCGGACGAATCCGCCTCGTATCTCAAAGCGCACGGGTTCGCGCAACACCCCGATTCCGTAGTAGGGGATGCTCCCGTCGGCGACGAGCGCTCCCTCCGCCGTCCCCTCGCGGGGGGAGGTGTTGGCCTCGATGTTGGGAACCGCCGTGAAGCCCGGCCCGTCGAGGATGCAGCAATGGCTGTTCCCCTCCCTCCCCTCCAGGGAGAAGGCGAGGTCCGTCCCGGCGGGGTTCGTCACCCGGGCCTTGCCCGCGCGAGAGAGCCGGCCGGCGAGGGCGTCGCACAGGGGCCGGCGCGCCCGGAAATCGGCCATCAGGCCGCCTTCGCGCATCTGGCGCTCGGTGAAGGCGCTCATCGAGAGCACGCGCGCCCCCGCCCCGATGGCCTCCCGGGTCGCCCGGGTGTGGGCGAGGGCGAGGGTGACGGGGAGGAAGACCACACGGGCGGCGCGCATGGCGGCGGCGACGGCCGGGGGGGGCTCCTCGTTGTCGATGCGCCGGGGCGGGCAGACCACAACCGTGGCCCGCGCCCCCGCCCGCAGGGCGGCCGCCTCCACCGCGCGGGCGATGGGGAGGCGCTCGGCGTCCGTCACCACCAGCACCTCCTCCCCTTCGCGGACGCCGGCGCAATCGCGGACCAGAATCTCGGCGCCCCGCTCCATCTTCTCCCTCCCCCCTTCAAGCTGGACGTCGCCCGCCCGGGATGGTCAGGCGCCCACCCCCCCGGGCAGGGCGTTTTGGGTCGCGCCGAGGGGAACATCGGCGCGGCGGTGGAACTCCGCCCCCAGGGCGCAGAGGAGGCCGTCCCGAAAGGCGGGAGCGATGAGGGTGACGCCGGCCGGCAGGCCGTTCCCCTGAAAGCCGTTCGGCACGGCGAGGGCGGAGAGATCGAGCAGGTTCACGAAATTCGTGTAATACGAAAGGTTTGTATTTAAAGACAGCTGATTTTCCTGGACTTCCTCAATCGTGTATATCGTCCCCGTGGTGGGGACGGCCAGGACGTCCATCCCCCCTCCCTCCCCTTCCCACTCCCGCCGGGCCTCTCTCCGGAGGGCCTCGAGGCGATACATGGCGTCGAACGCGTCCACCGCCGAATAGCGCTTGGCCCCCTCGATGAGCTCGCGCGTGACGGGGTGGACGGCCTCCGGCCGGGTTTCGAGGAACTCCCGGATCGCCCACAGGCGCTCGGCCATCCAGGGCCCTCCGTAGAGGAGGTCCGCCGCCTCGCGGAAGGGGCCGAAGTCGATCTCAGAGACCGCCGCGCCCATCCCGGCGAGGCGCTCGAGGGCGCCGGCGAAAAGGCGCTCGGCGTCCGCGTTCCCGAAGAACGCGAGCTGATCCCCCCGCGGAGCCCCCACCCGGATTCCGGAGGGAGTCCCGGCCGGCATCTCGAGCGAGGAGCCCTCGGGAGCCGGGCGGGAGTAGATGTCCGCCGCATCCTCGGCCGCCATGACCCGGAGCGCCGCCAGGGCGTCCGCGCAGGTGAGGGCGAGGACCGAGACGCAGTCCAGGGAGCGGCAGGCCGGGACGACGCCCGAGATGCTCACGAGGCCGCGGGTGGGCTTGAGCCCCACGATGTTGTTGAACCCGGCGGGCACCCGCCCCGAGCCCGCCGTGTCCGTCCCCAGGGCGAAGCTCACGAGCCCGGCCGCCACCGCCACCGCCGAGCCCGAGCTCGAGCCGCCCGGGATGTAGCGCGGGTCCAAGGCGTTTCCCGGAACTCCGTAGGGGGTGCGAACCCCGACGAGGCCGGTGGCGAACTGATCCAGATTGGTCTTTCCGATCAGGATCGCCCCGGCTTCGATGAGGCGCGCGGCGGCGGGCGCCGATTTCTCAGGGGTGTAGGCGTACTCGGGGCAGCCCGCCGTGGTGGGCGCGCCCGCGGCGTCGATGTTGTCCTTGAGGGCGAAGGGGAGGCCGAAGAGGGGCATCCCGTCCGGCGGGCCTCCGGCCGCGGCGCGCGCCGCCTCCAGCGCCCGTGCGCGCTCAAGGGCCGCCTCGCGCGGGATCAGGTGGATCCAAACGTTATCCTCCCCCCGCCGCGCGATCCGCTCGTAGACCGCCTCCACCACCCGCGGGGGGGAGAGCGCCCCCTCCCGGTAGCCGGACTGGAGCGCCCCGAAGTCCAGGCTGCCCGTTTCGGATGACCACCCCGCCGCCGCCGCCATGGCCTCAAGGTCCTCCCGGCGCCCCTAAGCGCCCATCTCTTCGGCCAGGGCCTCGAAGGCCGCGCGGAAGGGGGCGTCCGGCGCGCGCAGGATGCCGGCCCCGATCTGGCCCACCCCCGCCTCCCGGTGGGCGATTCCGGTGTTGATGTGGGGAAGGATGTCCGTCTCCACCACCTTGCGCACGTCGATGCCCATCGGGGTTCCGGCGAAGTCGAAGACGGGCAGGGTGTAGTCCCGGCTCCGCGTCCAGGTGATCCCGTACATCTCGTTCGTCGCTTGAAAGGCCTCGGCCGTCGTGCCCCCCACGAACTGAACGATGGCGGGCGCGGCCCCCATGGCGAAGCCGCCCAGCCCGGCCGTCTCCATGATGGCCGAGTCCCCGATGTCGGGGTTCGCGTCCTCCTGGCCGTGGCCCGGGAAGAAGAGCCCGACGGGGATCTTGGCCGGGGCGGTGAACCACCGATCCCCCAGCCCGCTCACCCGGATTCCGAACTCGGTCCCGTTGCGCGCCATTGCGTAGACCAGGGAGCAGCCCTCGATTCCGGCGATCGAATCCATCGTCGCCTTGGCGGCGGGCATCCCCAGGTTGAGGAAGAAATGATCGTTTCCGGCGATGAAGGCCGCCACGCGCGCGATCGTCTTGGCGTCGCCCACCGCCTCGGCGAGGTGAGCCATCGTCATCCGCATGAAGGTGGCCGTGGCCGCCAGGTTGCGGTTGTGCACCTCATCCCCCATGTGGAGGGCGCGCGCGATGATGTTCTTGATGTCGAGCCCGTCCTCCATGGCGTCCACGGCGCCCTTCATGGCGGGGGCGAGCTCCTCGGCCATCCAGCGCAGGCGGTCGAGCACCTCGGGCCCGTAGGCGCCGTAGCGAAGCACCTTCCCGAGCCCCTCGTTCAGGGTGCAGTAGCTTCGGCCCCCTCCCCCCAGCTCGGCCGGCGCGCGGTTCTCCAGGACGAATACGGGCATCGAGGGGGACATGACGCCCGCCATCGGACCCACCGCGGCGTGGTGGTGGCAGGGCTCGAAGGCGATCTCCCCGCTCCCGGCGAGGCGCT
>JAZGDQ010000185.1:0-5487 GCA_036477985.1 bacterium | reverse complement strand
GCCGGCGACCTCGTAGTCGTAGCGCAGGTAGCTCTTCTGGAAGCGGATGGCCCCGCCCGTCCCCGGGCCGTCGACGAAGAGACAGCTCATCCCGCGGCGGATGAGGCCGTCGGCGGCGCGGATGTAGACCAGCTCCTTCGTCGTGTCGAGGCCGTCGAAGAGGACGACGACGGGCGGCTTCGACTTGCGCGTGTTCTCGGCGTGGACGAGGTAGGCGGGCAGTTTCTTTCCCCCCTCGATGGGGATCGCGACCTCCTCGGTGCGGGGCCGGTCGGTGAGCCGGAGGTGGCGGCGGAAGCAGTCGATCGACTTGCGGAAGGCGTCCATCGCCTTCTTGTCCTTGGGCTGGCGGAAGCGGTCGCCGATCTGGTAGTAGACGCAAGCCCGCTTGTGGTGGGAGGCGGCGGAGAGGGCGTGCCCCTTCCGCTCCTCGGCCATCCCGAGGGCGCGCACCCTGTCCCCCATCCGGGTCCACTCGCGGAACCAGTGGCGGTCGTCGCCGAGCTTCTTGCGGAGCCGGCGGCCGACAATGTCCACCTCGCCGATGTCGGACCCGCCCCATTGGGCGGCCGAGAGGACCATGGTGATCGAGGCGGACCAGCGGTAGTCCTCGGGGAAGTAGGTGAACCAGGCGGCCTTGCCTTGCGCTTTCGCCATGGGTCGCGCTCCGTCGTCGGGAGGAGGGAATGAATTCCGGGGCCGGGGCTCAGCCGACCCGGATCGAGCCGTTGATCTTGCGCCGCTGATCCCACCACTTCCATTTCTTGGGCGCGATGTTCAGGCGGACGCGGATCTTCTGGGCGGTGGGCGCTTTCACGTATGTCTCCCACATTTCGGGGCCGAAAAAGTTGTCGATGACCCTCTTCAGGCCCTCGTGGTCGGTCCCCATCTCCTCGGAGACCTCGGCCTCGCCCTCCACGATCACCCCCCGGAAGGGGAACTCGTGGTCGTCGACGCAGAGCGTGATGGCGGGGTTGCGCCGCAGGTTTTTGACGGTGACCGCATCCGAGCCCGTCGAGATGAAGAAAGAGCCGTCCTCGGGGTTGAAAACATAGACGAGGGGGACGATGTGGGGGGTCCCGTTCTTGTTTATCGTGCTGGCGCGCACGATCCGGGGCTCGATCAAAAACTCGTCCATCTCCGTGGGCCTGTCCGCCATCTTCCATCCTCCCAGGGGGCGTCCGTTTCGGGGATATCGCCGAGAGCGCGGCCGCGCGGGAGCGTCCCGGCGCCCGACCCTCTCCATTTTCTGTCCTTTGCCCCAAGCCTATCATCCCGGGCGCGGGGGTGAAATCCGCCCGGTCGGGTCCGCTCCCCTCTTTTCGGATGGGGGAGGCTCCTACCTCGCACGCTCCACCCGCACGGCGCAGATCTTGAACGCGGGGATCTTCGCGTCCGGGTCGAGGGCGTCGCGGGTGAGGAGGTTGACGGCGGCCTCGACGTAGTGGAAGGGGATGAAGATCTGGCCGGGCCGCACGCGCGGCGAGCGGCGGGCGGCGAGGACGATCTCCCCCCGCCGCGAGCGCACGCGGATGCGCTGCCCGTCCCGGAGGCGGAGGCGGGCCAGGTCGGCCGCGCTCATCTCGGCGTAGGGGCCGGGCTCGGCGGCCTCGAGGGCTTGGGCCCTGCGCGTGAGGGAGCCGGTGTGCCAGTGGTAGAGGTTCCGCCCCGTGTTGAGGACGAAGGGGAAGGCGCGGTTGGGCAGCTCCTCGGGCGGGGCGAAGGCGGCGGGGGCGAGGCGCGCGCGCCCGGTGGGAAATTCATCGGTGAAGAGGGTCTCTGTGCCAGGATGATCGGGGGCGGGGCAGGGCCACACGATGCCCTCTCTCTCCTCTTCATCAAGCCGCGCGTGGGAGATGCCCGCGTAGGCGGGGATGAGGGAGGCGATCTCCTCGAAGACGGCCGCGGGGGAGTCGTAGGCCATCGGGCGGCCCATCCTTCCGGCGAGGTCGGAGAGGATTCTCCCGTCCTCGCGCGCCTGCCCGGGCGGCTCGACGGCTTTTCGGCCCATCTGGACCCGCCGGTCGGTGTTCGTGTAGGCGCCCGTCTTCTCGGGGAAGGCGGCGGCGGGGAGGACGACGTCGGCGAAGGCGGCCGTCTCGGTGAGGAAGATGTCCTGGACGAGGAGGAACTCGAGGGCGGCCAGCCCGGCGCGCGAGGCGTTCAAATTGGGGTCGCTCATGGCCGGGTTCTCGCCCATGACGTACAGGCCCCGTATCCTCCCCTCCCGCGCCGCCTCGACGATCTCGACCACGGTGAGGCCGGGCGCGGGGTCGAGGGGCCTTCCCCAGGCGGCCTCGAACTTCGCCCGCACGGCGGGGTCCGAAACGTTCTGATAGCCGGGATAGAGCATGGGGATGAGGCCCACGTCCGAGGCGCCCTGGACGTTGTTCTGCCCGCGCAGGGGGTGGAGCCCGGTGCCGGGCCGGCCCGCCTGGCCGCACAGGAGGCACAGGCTGATGAGGGCGCGGCAGTTGTCCGTCCCGCGGGTGTGCTGGGAGAGGCCCATGCCCCAGAAGATGATCGAGCGCGGGGAGGCGGCGTAGAGGCGGGCCACCCGGCGAAGGTCGGCGGGGCGAACCCCGGTGATCCGCGCGACGGCGGCGGGCGTGTAGGGCTTCACCGAGGCGGCCACGGCCTCGAAGTTCTCGGTGCGCCGCGCGATGAAGTCGCGGTCGATGAGATCCTCGGCGATGGCGACGTGGATGAGGCCGTTGATGAGGGCGACGTCGGTCCCGGGCTCGAACTGGAGGTGGATGTCGGCGTGGTCGACGAGGTCCACCCGGCGCGGGTCGAGGACGGCGAGGGCGGCCCCCCGCTTGGCCGCCTCCTTGATGAAGGTGGCCGCCACCGGGTGGTTCTCGGTCGTGTTCGCGCCGGCGACGAGGATGAAGTCGGCCTTCAGGGCGTCGGCGAAGGGGTTGCTCACCGCGCCGCTGCCGATCGTCTCCATGAGGGCGGTGACCGAGCTGGCGTGGCAGAGCCGGGTGCAGTGGTCCACGTTGTTCGTCCCGAAGACGGTGCGCACGAACTTTTGAAAGAGGTAGGCCTCCTCGTTCGAGCACTTGGCCGAGCCGAAGCCGGCGAGGGCGCCTCCTCCCCCGCTCTCGCGGATGGCGGCGAGGCGGCCGGCGGCGAGGTCCAGCGCCTCCTCCCACCCGGCCTCGCGGAAGAGGGCGCGGGGGTCGGCGGGCAGCTCGGCCGTCTTGGGCGCCCCCTCGCGCCGGATGAGAGGGGTGGTGAGGCGGTCGGGGTGGTGGGCGTAGTCGTAGCCGTAGCGGCCCTTGACGCAGAGCCGCCCGGCGTTGACCGGGCTCGCCGCGCGCCCCTCGACCCCGGCGATGACGCCGCCGCGCACCTTGTAGGTGATGGCGCAGCCCACCCCGCAGAAGGGGCAGACCGAATCCACCTTCTTGTCCTCTGTCCCCTCCACTCTCTCCGCCGTCCGGGTGAGCGCCTTGTCGGTGAGGGCGCCGGTGGGGCAGGCGGCGGCGCACTCCCCGCAGGAGACGCAGCTCGACTCCCCCATGGGGAGGCCGGCGTCGAAGACGATCCGGCTCGCCGCCCCCCGGCCCGCGCGGCCGATGACCTCGTTGCTCTGAACGTCGTCGCAGGCGCGGATGCAGCGGTCGCACAGGATGCAGGCGCTGAGATCGACCGCGATGACGGGGGATGAGAGATCGGCGGCCGGCGCCGCGCGAGCCGCCGCATGGCCCGCTTCGAGATCCCCGGCTCCGAGCCTTCGGGCGAGGGCCTCGAGCTCGCAGTCCCCGCGCTCCCGCTCGCGCGCGCAGGGGGAGGGGTGGTCCGCCATGAGCATGGAGACGAGCGTGCGCTGGGCCCGGAGGACGCGCGCGCTCCCGGTGCGGATCGCCATCCCCTCCTCCAGCCCGCGATGGCAGGCGGGGACGAGGGTCCGCGCCCCCTCGACCTCGACGGCGCAGGCGCGGCACACCCCGGAGGGGGCGAGTCCGGGCTGGTGGCAAAGGCGGGGGATCTCCACCCCATGGGCCGCCGCCGCCTCCCATATGCTCGCCCCGGCCGGGGCCTCGCGGGGCCGCCCGTCCAGCGTGAAGGAGATCATTCGGCTAGCCACGGCGCGCGCCCTCATCGGTCCTTCCGTCCCGCTTCGCCCCGGCCGCTGCGCCGAAGTGGCGGAAGAGGGAGAGGAGGGGGAGGGGGGCGGCCTGGCCGAGGCCGCAGATCGAGGTGTCCATCATGGCGGCCGAGATCTCCTCCGCTTCCCGAAGCTCCCCCTCCCGCGCCTCCCCGGCGAGGAGGCGATCGAGAAAGGCGGTGAGCTTCTCGGTTCCGATCCGGCAAGGGACGCACTTCCCGCAGGATTCGTCGCGGAAGAAGCGCAGCATGCCGCGGGCGAGGGCCGTCATGTCCCATCCCTCGGGGATGACGACGAGGGCGCCGCTCCCGAGCATGCTCCCCGCCTCGGCGAGGGGGCCGAAGTCGTAGGGGAGATCCGCCATCCCGGCCGGGAGGAAGGCGCTGCTCGTCCCCCCGGGACAGAAGGCCTGGAGGCGCAGGCCCTCTCACAGGCCCCCCGCCTTCTCCTCGATGAGGGCGCGGATGGGCGTTCCGAGCTCCACCTCGTACACCCCCGGGCGGCGCACCGGGCCGCTGATGCTCAGGAGCTTGAAGCCGCGCCCGCCCCCGCGCCCGAAGCCGGCGTACCACCCCGGCCCCTTGCGCAGGATGGCCGGGACGAGGGCGAAGGTCTCGGCGTTGTTGATGAGGGTGGGCCGGCCGAAGAGGCCCTCCACGCCCGGGTAGGGGGGCTTGTCCCTCGGCTGGGCGCGCTTGTCCTCCAGCACCTCGAGGAGGGCGGTCTCCTCCCCGCAGATGTACCCGCCCGGGCTGACGAAGATCTCGGCCTCCGGCCCCTTGCGCCCGCCCAGGAGGCCGCCCTCGCGCGCGGCGCGGAGGGCGCGCCCGAGGGAGCGGCGCTGGCGCGCGTACTCGCTGCGGATGTAGACGATGGCCCGGCGCGCGCCCACCGCCCAGGCGGCGATGAGCATCCCCTCGAGGACGAGGGCGGGGTGGGTGTCGAGGAGGGCGCGGTCCTTGAAGGCGCCGGGCTCGCTCTCGTCCGCGTTGCAGATGACCACCTTCTCCCCCCCCGGCGCGCGGCGGACGATCTCCCACTTGGCGCCGGCCGGGAAGCCGGCCCCCCCCATTCCGCGCAGGCCGCTCTCCTTGAGGGCGGCGATGACCGCATCGGGGTCGCCCTTCCGGCGAAGCGATTTGAGGACGTGAAAGGCGCCCCCCCGCCGGTAGGGAAAGAGGTTCTTGGATTCGCGCAATCCCGCCGGGCGGCTCGCGCGCCGGGGGCGGCCCGTCTTGTGGGCGGCGAGGAGGACGATGAGGGAGTCCTCGCTCGCCCCCGTGTGGATTCGCCCGTCGAGGGAGAGGGCGGGGCCTGCGTCGCACTGCCCCAGGCAGGGGCAGGCGCGGGGTCGGCAGCCGGGCAGCCGC
>JAZGDQ010000184.1:0-2554 GCA_036477985.1 bacterium | reverse complement strand
CCCCCGCGTAGAGCTCGACGGCTTCGGCGAGAATCTCGTCCCGTAATAACGGTTATGTAAACCCTCAGTGTTTGCCCCCCCCAACCCCTCTGGTCGGGGCGGCCGGATTTGAACCGGCGACCCCCTGCTCCCAAAGCAGGTGCGCTACCAGGCTGCGCCACGCCCCGTGGCCCGTAGGCTAGCACACCTCGCGCCTGAGGCGCTTCTTGCGCCCGAGGCGCTTCTGAAAACGCGCATGCGGGTTCTTTCAGGACGGCCGGAGGGTTCTCAGCCCGAGGCCGGGCGGGCGGCTTGCGCCGACACCTCCCTGGGCCCGGTTGGGCCCCGCCGGCGGCGCTGTCTAAGGTAGAGGGCGAGGAAGACGAGGCCGGCGGCGGCCTGAACGGTCATGCGGCCCCCGCCGAGATGCTCGCTCACCAGCCCCGGGCGGAAGGAGGCGGCGCAGACGGCCAGGAGGAGCCCCCGCTCGGCCCAGCTGCAGGGGCCGGCGAAATACCCCTGAAGCGCCGAGGCGAAGGCGAGGATGGCCACCAGGGAGACGAGACAGATCCAGGCGATGCGCAGGAAGCCGGAGATCCACAGGATCTCGCCCTTGGGGCCCACCCCGCCGATCATGAGCAGCTCGAGGTTGAAGACGAAGACGAAGGGGAGGATGGCCGTCCGCAGGTCGTAGATGAAGCCCTGCACCCCGGTGCGGATGGGGTCCGACTTGGCGATGGCGGAGGCGGCGAAGGCGGCGAGCCCGACGGGGGGCGTGTCGTCCGCCAGGATGCCGAAGTAGAAGACGAAGAGGTGGGCCGCCAGGAGGGGGATGATGAGCCCGCCCTTCGCCCCCAGGGCGACGATGACGGGCGCCGTCAGGGTGGCCATGACGATGTAGTTCGCCGTCGTGGGCAGGCCCATCCCGAGGACGAGGCTCGTCGCGGCGGTGAGGAGGAGCATGAGGACGACGTTGCCGAGCGAGACGATCTCGATGGCCTCGATGAAGCGGCTGCTCAGCCCGGTGAGGGTCACCGTCCCGACGATGATGCCCGCCGCCGCCGTGGCCACGCCGATGCCCATCATGTTCCGCCCCCCGGCGACGAGGCCGCGCCAGATGTCGGCGAAGCCCGCGGCGAGGCCGCCGAGGGCGGCGCGCCCGAGGCGGGCGGAGAGCTCCGGGCCGGGCAGGCGCCTCAGCCGATCCACCCCCCGCTCGCGCATCATCTCGCCCGCGGCGCGCGCGGCGGCCTCCATCGGGCGCTGAACCACGATGATGGCCATGGTGAGCAGGATGGCGTTGAAGGCCGAGGCGATGGCCGACATGCGCAGGTAGACCAGGGTGTGGATGAGGACGAGGATGGGGACGATGTAGTGCACCCCGCCCCGGAAGGTCCGCCAGAAGGGCGGGATCTCGTCCGGCGCGAGGGGCTTGAGATCGAGCTTCATGGACTCCAGGTGGACCACCCAGAAGAGGGCGATGTAGGAGAGGAGGGCCGGAATCACGGCGGCGCGCACGATGTCCAGGTACGCCAGCCCCAGGAACTCGGCCATGATGAAGGCGGCGGCGCCCATGACCGGGGGCATGAGCTGCCCGTTCGTGCTCGCGGCCACCTCGACCGCGCCCGCCTTGTGTGCGGGCAGCCCCACTTTCTTCATGAGCGGGATGGTGAAGGTGCCCGTCATCGCGACGTTGGCGATGGAGGAGCCCGAGACCAGCCCGGTGAACCCGGAGGCCACGACGGCGGCCTTGGCCGGCCCGCCCCGGAAGCGCCCCAGCGCCGCGAAGGCGACGTTGACGAAATACGCCGCCGCCCCCGCCCGCTCGAGCAGGGAGCCGAAGAGGACGAAGAGGAAGACGAAGCTGGTCGAGACGCCCAGCGGCACCCCCCATATTCCGCTGTCGCTCAGGTACATGTGATCCACCACGAACTCGAGGGGCACGCCCGGGTGCGCCAGGAACCGGGGCATCCACGGGCCCACGAAGGCGTAGAGGAGGAAGAGCAGGGCCAGGACGGGAAGGGCCGGCCCGAGGGCGCGGCGGGCGGCCTCCAGAAGGAGGAGGACGAGAATCGTCCCGATCACCACGTCCCGCCCGATGGGAAGGCCCGAGCGCTCGATGATGTTCTCGTAGTCCACGGCCATGTAGAGCGCCCCGGCGCAGGCCACGGCGGCCAGGACCCAGTCGTATCCGGGGACGCCCTCGCGCGCCCGGCCGTCGCCCCGCCCGGCCGGGAAGGAGAGGTAGACCAGGGTGATGGCGAAGGCGAGGTGGATGCTCCGGGCGATCATGGAGTTCATCGGGGAGTAGGCGATGTAGAGCTGAAACAAGGACCAGCACAGGGCGAGGAGAATGATGAACCGCTTCGTGGCGCCGGTGAGGCGGCGGCCCCCGGTTTCGGCCTCGGAGGCGATCTCGGCGGCTTCGGCGGCGCCGGCGGCTTCCGTTCCGTTCGGCCCGGCCGCTTCATCCTCGGGAGATCGGCCGGCCGGCGAAGGGCCCCCCGGGTGCGTCATGCCCCCCTCCCCCTTTCGGCCTCACGGGCGCAAGACGGCGCGCCGGAGAAGGAGGCCC
>JAZGDQ010000183.1:0-2349 GCA_036477985.1 bacterium | reverse complement strand
GCTCCCAGACATTTTCCATCGGGTGCTCCTCCCGGCGGCGAACGATCCGGCTGCGTTATCCGATTTCGCCCTTCGGGGATCTCGCCCCTATTCTGACTCCAAATGGGCCGAAATTCCACCGGCCCGTTTTTTATGGAACGCCCGGCCGCCCCCGGAAATTTCGCGCCAGGAGGATTTCCGCGCCGTGCGCGGCATATCCCTTCCCTTCACGCGCCTTCTCGCCCGGCCCGGGCGGATTGGAACCCGGGGGCGGAGTGCGTAGAATCGCCTCTCCCGTGGCACGCTTCTCCGGCAGGGAGTCCGCATGATGATGCGCCGCAAATGGGTGATGCACCGCATCCGGGCGATGCACCGCATCCGGATGATGCGCCGCATCCGGCTGGCCGCCCTCGCGGCGGCCCTGTCGCTCTTCGCGTGGGCCGGCCTGGTGGGAGCCGCCCTGCGGGTCACCGCCGCCCCTCAGGGGACCGCCGCCCCGCCGGGGACCGCCGCCCCGCCGGGGACCGCCGCCCCTCAGGGGACCGCCGCCCCGCCGGGGACCGCCGCCCCTCAGGGGCCGATCTTCGACCCCCCGGGCGTGCCCATGGTTCTCGTCCCCGCGGGCGGATTTCTCATGGGGAGCGATGAGGGGAACGAGGAGGAAGCCCCCCGCCGCCGGGTCTATCTGGACGCCTTCTACATCGACAAGTATCCGGTGTGGAACGGCGCCTACAAAGGGGAGCGGATGGGCTACGGCCCCAAGTTCGAGGGCCCGCGCCGGCCCGCCGTGGGGATGAACTGGCGCCAGGCGCGCGATCACTGCCGAGCCCTCGGGAAGCGCCTGCCCACCGAGGCCGAATGGGAGAAGGCGGCCCGCGGCCCGGAGGGCTGGAAGTTTCCCTGGGGGAACCGGTGGGACCCCGACCGGCTCATCTGGATCCGCAACAGCGGGGAGCGGACCCATCCCGTCGACCGGACCGCCCGCACCCACGCGAGCCCCTACGGCGCCGTGGACATGGCGGGCAACGTCTGGGAGTGGGTGGCCGACTGGTACGCCGGGGACTACTACCGCCGGGGAATCGACCGCAACCCGAAGGGGCCGGCCGCGGGGCGGCTGCGCGTCCTGCGCGGGGGCTCCTGGTACAGCGACGATCCCTGGGATCTGGACGCCGCCGACCGGCGGCGCAACGTCCCCGATTTCTGGGACAATGACTACGGCTTCCGCTGCGCGAAGAGCGCTCCCTGACGGGGGGGAGGATGGTCCCGGCCCGGAATATGCGGCATCATGCCGTTTTGACGAATTCACCGGAGGGGGAAGATGGCCGCGCGCGCGTATGAGGAGCTGTACGGCCCCTCCCGCGGAGGGGAATCCCTCATCGGGGAGAATCCGTGACCGCTCCCCTCGAAGGGGTGAGGGTGCTCGACCTCACCCGCCTCATCTCGGGCGGGCTCTACGGCATGCTGCTCGCCGACGCCGGGGCGGAGGTGGTGAAGGTCGAGGCGCCGGGCCGGGGGGACACCCTTCGGGCCTGGGCGCCCACCTGGTGGAAGGTGTACGGCCGGGGGAAGAAATCCCTCACCCTGGATCTCGCCCGGCCGCGGGGGCGGGAGATCCTCCGCGGCCTCCTCCCCTCGGCGGACGTCCTCGCCGAGAACTTCTTTCCCGGAAAGCTCGAGAGCTGGGGCCTTTCGCCCGAGGCGCTGCACGCGGTCAACCCGCGCCTCGTCATCGTGCGCATCTCGGGTTGGGGGCAGGACGGCCCCTACCGGGACCGGCCCGGCTTCGGCACCCTGGTGGAGGCGACCTCGGGCTTCAGCACGATGAACGGCTTCCCGGACTCGCCGCCCCTGCTCCCCCCCTTTCCGCTGGCGGACATGGCCGCGGGCCTCTACGGGGTGTCGGCGACGATGTTCGCCCTCTACCGGCGGGACGCGCTGGGCGGCGGGCGCGGGCAGGTGATCGACCTCGCCCTCTACGAGCCCCTCTTCGCCATCATGGGGCCGAACGCGGCCGAGTACCTCCTCCACGGGAGGAAGCGCCCGCGGACGGGGAACCGCTCCCCCAACGCGGCGCCGCGGAACTGCTACCCGACCAAGGACGGGCGCTGGGTGGCGATATCGGCCTCGACCCAGCCCATGGCCGAGCGCCTCTTCCGCGCCATCGGGCGCGAGGACCTGATCGCCGACCCGCGCTTCACCGACAACACAAAGCGGGTGGCGAACGTCGTGGCGCTGGACGAGATCCTCTTCGCCGAGATCGGCGCGCGCACCTGCGAGGAGAACATGGCCCGCTTCGAGGCGGGCGGAGTGACGGCCTCGCCGGTCTACGACATCGAGGAGGCGCTGGCCGACCCGCACTTCCAGGCGCGC
>JAZGDQ010000182.1:0-2042 GCA_036477985.1 bacterium | reverse complement strand
AGGGCTGCCCTCCGCTCGGCGCGGGCGATCTTCCCGTGACCCTGGTGAGCTGGTTCGACGCCGAGGCGTATTGCGCCTGGGTGGGGAAACGCCTGCCCACCGAGGCGGAGTGGGAGAAGGCCGCGCGCGGGACCGACCGCCGCGTCTACCCCTGGGGGGACGCCTTCGCCGCCGGCCGCGCCAACGCCGGGAAGGAGTACGAGGGGCCCGTCCCCGGCGGGAGCTTTCCCGGGGGCGCGAGCCCCTACGGGGTGATGGATATGGCCGGGAACGTGGCCGAGTGGGTGGCCGATTACTATGATCCCGCTTACTACGCCGCGGCCCCGGCGCGGACTCCGAAGGGCCCCGCGCGCGGCGGCCTGCGCTCGGCCCGGGGCGGGTACTGGAACAAGCCGCCCGAGGCCGCCCGGACGGACCGGCGCTTCTCGGGGCCGCCCGCGGGGCGGCACGGCGGGGTGGGCTTCCGGTGCGCGCGCCCGGCGCGCGGCCGGTGAGCGCGCCCCAGTTCGTCATCTTCTCCCACAGCGGGGACTACGACCGCCTCTACCAGGTGGCCACCCTGGCCGCGAGCGCGGCGGCGAACGGGGAGGAGGTGCACGTCATCTTGTTCTTCGGGGCGCTGCGCCGCTTCGTCGAGGACCGCCTCGACGAGACCGCCCTTCCCGCCTCCTACGGGGAGGACGGGCCGCGCATCGAGCGGGGGATGCGCGAGGCGCGGGCCCACTCGGTGAGCGAGCTGATCGAATCCGCGCGCCAGCTGGGCAAGCTCACCCTCTACGCCTGCGCCGCTCAGGTGAAGTTCCTGGGCTACGGCCCGGCCGACCTCGAGGGGGTGGTGGACGAGGCGATCAGTTTGCCGAATTTCCTCGAGCGGACGAAGGACGCCCGCACCAAGCTCTTCATCTGAGTGAGCGGGTGCGCTGGGCATGAATTCCATGTAGGTTGTCTCTTCCGAACGACCGGCCGGAGAGGGAGGGGCATGTTTCGCAGGGCCGCCCCGGTCCAGGCGGCCGGCGGAAGAAACGTTTCGGTTCTCAACGCGGGAGCGCACGCATGAAATTTCGGGTGGGGCTCGCCCAGATCGGCCCGACGCTGGGCAACGTCGAGGCGAACCGGAAGATTCTCCTGGACGAGGTGAAGCGCGCGCGCCGGGAGGGGGTGGACCTCCTGGTCTTCCCCGAGCTGTCGCTGACCGGCTATTTCCTCAAGGACATGGTGCCCGACGTGGCGCTCGGCCGCCGCTCCGGGGCCATCGCCGAGATCGCCGCGCTCAGCCGCGACATCTCCATCGTCGTGGGCTTCATCGAGGAGTCCGGCCGCCACGGCTTCTACAACGCGGCGGGCTACTTCGAGGGCGGGAAGCTGCTCCACGTCCACCGCAAGGTCTATCTCCCCACCTACGGCCTCTTCGACGAGCGGCGCTACGTCGGGGCGGGCCGCGGCGTGCGCGCCTTCGACACCCGCTTCGGGCGGGCGGCCATCCTCATCTGCGAGGACGCCTGGCACCCGAGCCTGGCCTACATCGCCTCCCAGGACGGGGCGGACATCCTCATCGTCCCCTCCTCGAGCCCGGCGCGCGGCCTCCAGCGGAGCGGGGCGAAGTCCACCCTCGCCATCCAGCGGCGGTGGCAGGCCCTGGGCCGCAGCTACGCGGGCTCCTTCGATCAGTTCGTCCTCTTCTCCAACCGGGTGGGCTATGAGGACGGGATCCACTTCTGGGGCGGCTCGGAGATCGTCCTTCCGACCGGGGAGCCCTTGGCCTCGGCGCCCCGGGGGAAGCCCCGGCTGCTGATGGGGGACCTCGACACGGCCGACGTGCGCCGCGCGCGCCTCGCCTCCCCCACGCTTCGGGACGAGGACCTCCACCTCACCCTCCGCGAGCTGCGGCGGATTCAGGGAAACCGGAAGGACTAGGGACGGGCGGCGGAGGGCAAGGGTGAGCGCAAGACGCACGGCGGCCGAGGAGGGTGGGCGGACCCTGGAGGCGCCGCCGTCTCCCTCATCCCCGCCCGCGCGACCCTTCCTGAAATGGGCCGGGGGGA
>JAZGDQ010000181.1:0-6845 GCA_036477985.1 bacterium | reverse complement strand
GTCGACGTCCTTCTCATCCACCCCGCACTGGCGGAGCCCCCGCAGGGCGCCCCGGAGGAGGTGCTCCACGATGAAGTCGTTGAAGTGGGGCGCGACGAGACCGACGCGGAGGCCGCGGCCGTCGAGCGATCCCTCGAAGGTCTTTCCCATTCGCGTCTTTCGCCTCCTGCTACGGCCGCGGGCCTCCTTACTAAGGCCGCGGGCCTCCCGTCTAGGCCGCGGGCCTCCCGCTAGGGCCGCTGAAGGTAGGAGGGGCCCCGCTCCGCCTTCGCCCCCTCCGGGACGGGAAGGGGGGGCTCCACCTCCACCGGGACCCGGCCCTCGAGCTCGAGGCCGTAGCCCTTGAGCGCCACGATGCGGCGCTCATCGTTCGTGAGAATCCGGATGCGCCGCAGTCCCAGGTCGGCCAGGATCTGGGCCCCGATACCGTACTCCCGGAGCCCGGAGATGGGGGAGCGCTTGATTCCGATCCGATCGACATCGGCGGGGCTCTCCTGCTTCTCCTCGCGCGGCCGGAAGGGCTCCTCGCCCATCGAGTCGGGCTGGAGGTAGACGAGCACCCCGCGCCCCTCGCGCCGGATGGCATCGAGGGCGTTGCGCACCCGGTCCGGGGCGTCCGAGCGCAGGAGGTTCACCATATCGCGGATGGTGTTGGCCGGCTGGACGCGGATCAGGGTGGGCAATTCGGGATCCATCTCCCCCAGGACCAGGGCCAGGTGGGTCCGCCCGCTGGTCCGGTTGAGGTAGACCACGGCGCGGAACCTGCCATAGGGGGTGGAGACCTCCCCCTCCTCGACCCGCTCGACGAGGCGCTCGTGGCGCATCCGGTAGGCGATGAGGTCCTTGATCGTCACGAGGGAGAGCTTGTGGCGCTTGGACAGCTTGATGAGGTCGGGAAGGCGGGCCATGGTCCCGTCCTCCCTGAGGATCTCGCAGATCACCCCGGAGGAGTCGAGCCCGGCCAGGCGGGCGAGATCGACCACCCCCTCGGTGTGGCCGGTCCGGCGGAGGACCCCGCCCGGGCGCGCCCGCAGGGGGAAGACGTGGCCGGGGGTGACGAGGTCGGAGGGGCGGGCCCCGGAGCGGATGGCCGTCCGGATGGTGTGGGCCCGGTCGAAGGCGCTGATGCCGGTGGTGACGCCCTCGTGCGCCTCGATGGAGACGGTGAAGGAGGTGCCGAAGCGCGAGCCGTTCTGGCCGCCCTGGACCATCATCGGGAGCCCCAGGGCGTCCACGCGCTCCGGGGTGAGGGCCAGGCATACGAGCCCCCTCCCCTCCTTCGTCATGAAGTTGATGCTCTCGGGCGTGACCTTCTCCGCCGCCATGGCGAAGTCGCCCTCGTTCTCGCGGTCCTCATCGTCCACGAGGATGACGACGCGCCCCTCGCGGAAGTCCTCGACGGCCCCCTCGATGGTGGAGAAGGGCGAGGGCGCCTTGGCGCGCGCGCGCGAGGGTTTGGACTTAGGCATAGCCCTGCGCCTTGAGGGCGGCGAGGGAGAGCCCCTCCCGGGCGGCGCCCTCTCCCGCGTGGGGGCCGAGGAGCTTCTCGACGTATTTGCCGATCAGATCCGCCTCCAGGTTCACCGCCGCCCCCACGGGATTTTCGAGCAGGGTCGTCCGCTCCTCGGTGTGGGGGATGATGGCCACCGAAAATGTCTCGGCGTCGCAGGCGGCGACGGTGAGGCTGATCCCGTCCACCGCGACCGAGCCCTTCAGGACGATGTAGCGCATCACCGCGGCCGGGGCGGCGAAGGTGAGCCAGACCGAATCGCCCTCGGGGCGGCGGTCGCGGATCGTCCCGGTCTCGTCGATGTGGCCCGACACCATGTGACCCCCCAGGCGGTCGCCCAGGGCGAGGGCGCGCTCGAGGTTGCAGCGGTCCCCGGCCCGCAGGGCGCCCAGGTTCGTCCGGCGCAGGGTCTCGGGGGAGACGTCGGCCTCAAAGCAGCCCGCCTCGGCCGCCACCACCGTCAGGCAGGCGCCGTTGACGGCGATCGACTCCCCCAGGCTTACGGCCTCGAGGAGGGCGCCGGCCTCGATGGCGAGGCGCGTTCCCCCCTCGCCCGCCCGGGCGGCGCGGACCTTCCCGATCTCCTCGACGATTCCGCTGAACACCTTGATTAATCCTCGTATTCGGCCCAAAGGGGCGGGCCGAGGTAGCCTTCGACCAGGAGGTCCTCTCCGATCCGCTCGTAGCGCATGTGCTCCAGCCGCCGGGCCTCCTCCAGCCGGGGGGGGCCGGCGCCCGTCACGGCGCCCGGGGCGTCCTGGTCGCCGATGATCATGGGCGCAAGGAAAAACAATATTTTATCGGCCAATCCTTCATTCAAAAACGAACCGTGGACGCGGCCCCCGCCCTCGACGAGGAGGTGGAGCGCGCCGCGCCGCCCCAACTCCTCCAGGAGGGGGGCCAGGGGGACCCGCCCGGCCGGATCCGCCGGAAAGCGCAGGACCTCGGCGCCGGCCGCCTCCAGGCGCTTCGCTCTCTCCTCAGGGGCCGCCTCGGTGGCCGCGAGGATTGTAGCAACGCCCCTATCGGGAGGCAAGACGCGGGCCTCCTCGGGAGTGGTGAGGAGGGAATCTAACACGATTCGAATTAAGGGTTTCCCCTCTTTTCCCTCAGGTCGCGCTGTAAGGAGCGGATCGTCCTTCCGGACCGTCTCCACACCGGCCAGAATGGCGTCCGCCCGGTCGCGCAGGACGTGGGCCCAGGCCCGGCTCTCGGGGCCCGAGATCCACCGGCTCTCCCCGGTGCGAAGGGCGATCCGTCCGTCCAGGCTGGCCGCCGCCTTCAGGGTGACGAAGGGCCGCCCGCTCTTGGTCCAGCGGAAGAAGCCCTCGTTCAGGCGCACCGCCTCGCGGGCGCACAGCCCAACCTCGGCCGCCACCCCCCTCTCCCGCAGGAGGGCCATGCCCGCGCCGTTCACGAGGGGATTCGGGTCCTGCGCCGCGGCCACCACCCGGGAGACGCCGGCCTCGGCGATGGCGGGAGCGCAGGGCGGGGTCCGCCCCTGGTGGGCGCAGGGCTCGAGGGTGACGTAGAGGGTCGCCCCGCGCGCCGCCTCGCCCGCCTCGCCCAGGGCGGCGACCTCGGCGTGGGGCCCTCCGGCCCGCTCGTGGTGCCCGCGGCCGATGACGCGCCCGTCCCCGGCGGCGAGGATCGCCCCCACCATGGGGTTCGGACTCGTGCGGCCCGCCCCGCGCGCCGCGAGGCCGAGGGCCTCCTCCATGCGGCGGCGGTCGGCCTCGCTCCACGGGGCGGGGACCAATCGGCTGTCCTCGGGCGCGCGCGCAGGGGGCCTAGTGGATCTCGACCCGCTGATAGGGGCCGTGCTCCAGGGCCGCCTGGGCGGCCGCCAGGCGGGCGATGGGGGCGCGGTAGGGGGCGCAGGAGACGTAGTCCATCTTGACCAGGTGGCAGAACTCCACCGAGGAGGCCTCGCCCGCGTGCTCGCCGCAGATTCCGATCTCCAGGTCACCCCTCTCGCTGCGGCCCCGCTCGATCCCTATCCGGACCATCTCGCCCACGCCCAAGCGGTCGATGGCGACGAAGGGATCGTGCCGGATGATGCCCTTGTCGAGGTAGTCGGGCAGGAAGCGCCCGGCGTCGTCGCGGCTGAGGCCGTACATCATCTGGGTGAGGTCGTTCGTCCCGAAGCTGAAGAACTCGGCGGTCTTGGCGATCGTGCCGGCCCGCAGGCAGGCCCGGGGGATCTCGATCATCGTCCCCACCAGATAGCGCGGCTCGACCCCCTGCTCCTCGATCACCTGGCGGGCGACCTTGTGGACGATCTCCCGGTTGTACTCCCACTCGCCCCCTCCCGCCGTGAGGGGGATCATGATCTCGGGCAGGACGTCCACCCCCCGCTTCTTCATCTCGCAGGCCGCTTCGATGATGGCGCGCACCTGCATCTCGGAGATCTCCGGGAAGGTGACGGCGAGGCGGCAGCCCCGGTGGCCGAGCATGGGGTTCACTTCCCTGTGGGACTCGGTCGCGCGGCGCACGGTTTTGTCCTCGACCCCCAGCAGCTTCGCCACGTCGTGCATGTCCTCGTCCGTCTTGGGCAGGAACTCGTGGAGAGGGGGATCGAGGAGGCGGATGGTCACGGGCTTGTCCTTCATCACCTCGAAGAGGCCGATGAAGTCGCTCCGCTGCATCGGGAGGAGGCGGTCGAGCGCCTCGCGCCGCCCCTTCTCGTCCTCGGCCAGAATCATGGCGCGCACGTGATCGATTCGCTCGCCCTCGAAGAACATGTGCTCGGTGCGGCACAGGCCGATCCCCTCGCAGCCGTACTTGAGGGCCGCCTCGCTGTCGGCCACCGTGTCGCCGTTTGCGCGGACGCCCAGGGTGCGGTACTCGTCCGCCCACTCCATGAGGGCGGCGAAGTCGCCCCCCAGCTCGGGCTGCATGAGCCCGGCCCGGCCGAGGAGGACCTCCCCCGTGTTGCCGTTGAGGGAGATCCAGTCGTCGGCCCCGAGGGTGCGGCCGTCCACCTCGACCGCCTTGTCCTCGGCGCGCACGGTGAGGGCGCTGCAGCCGGCGACGCAGCACTTGCCCATCTGGCGGGCCACGACGGCGGCGTGGGAGGTGAGCCCTCCGCGCGCCGTCAGGATCCCCTGGGCGATGTTCATCCCGCTGATGTCCTCCGGGCTCGTCTCCTGGCGCACCAGGATGACGTCTTCGCCGTTCTCGGCGCGCTCGACCGCCTCGGCCGCCGTGAAGGCGATCTTGCCCACCGCGGCGCCGGGCGAGGCGGCCAGCCCGGTGGCCAGGACGTGCAGATCGGAGGAGGAGTCGATGGCCGGGTGAAGGAGCTGATCCAGGCTGTTCGCGTCCACCCGGCGCACCGCCCCCTTCTTGTCGATCAAGCCCTCGGCGACCATCTCCACCGCCGTGCGGACGGCGGCCGCGGCCGTGCGCTTTCCGCTGCGCGTCTGGAGCATGAAGAGGCGCCCGTCCTGGATGGTGAACTCCATGTCCTGCATGTCCTTGTAGTGGTCCTCCAGGCGGGCGGCGATCTGGACGAACTCCTCGTAGCAGCCGGGCATCCGCTCCTTCAGGACGGCGATGGGCTCGGGCGTGCGGATGCCGGCGACGACGTCCTCGCCCTGGGCGTTGAAGAGGATCTCCCCGTAGAGGGCCTTCTCCCCCGTGGCGGGATTGCGCGAGAAGGCGACGCCGGTGCCCGAGCCCTCCCCCATGTTCCCGAACACCATGGACTGGACGTTGACCGCCGTCCCCCACTCGCTCGAGATATTGTAGAGGCGGCGGTAGGTCATGGCGCGCTCGTTGTTCCAGGACTTGAAGACGGCCTCGACGGAGAGGCGCAGCTGCTCGTAGGGGTCCTGCGGGAAGTCGCTCCCCGTCTTCTCGCGGACGACGCTCTTGTACTTCTCCACCACCTCGGCCAGATCCTCGGCGGTGAGGCCGACGTCGGTCGCGACCCCGCGCTCTCGCTTCATCGCATCGAGGACGAACTCGAAATCCTTGTGCTCCGTGTCGAGGACGACGTTGCCGAACATGTTGATGAAGCGGCGGTAGCTGTCGCGGGCGAAGCGCGCGTTCCCGGTCTTCTTCTCCATGGCGGCCGAGGTGGCGTCGTTCATCCCCAGGTTGAGCACGGTGTCCATCATCCCGGGCATCGACTCGCGCGCCCCCGAGCGCACGCTCACGAGAAGGGGGGTCTCCTTCCCGCCGAACTCGGCCCCCATGAGCTTCTCGATGCGGGACATCTGCTCCAGGACGCTCTCCCAGAGACCCGCGGGGAGCTCGCTGCTCTCCAGGTAATGGACGCATACCTCGGTCGTGATGGTGAAGCCGGGCGGAACGGGGATGCCGAGGCCGGCCATCTCGGCCAGGTTCGCCCCCTTGCCCCCCAGGAGGTCGCGCAGCTCCGACCCCCCGTCCGTTCCATCGGCGCCGAAGGCATAGACCATCTTCTCCGCCATTCCGTTCATCCTCCTGCCGCAGGCCGCTCCCTTACGACGATACGGGTATGCGTTCCGGCCGCCCCCGTTCGGCGGGCCGTCTTGCTTAGGCAGAGCGCGGCCGAGGCGGCCGCCCCTTGATTTTAGAGAAATCGGCCACCGGAGTGAACAGCCTGCCCACGGCGGCGAGCAGGGCGAGGCGGTTCCGGCGGACCCCCTCGTCCTCGGCCATGACGAGCACCTCGTCGAAGAAGGCGTCCACGGCGGGGCGAAGGGCGGTCACGTTGGCCATCACCCGCCCGTAGGCGTCCTCGAGCCCCCCGCCCTCGTCGCGCGGGAGGCCCCGGATTTCGGCGAGGGTCTCCTCGACCTCCCGGGAGCGCCCGCGCACGTCGGCCTCCAGGGCGCGCTCGGCCTTCTCGGTGAGGAGGTCGGCCGATACGGCGCCGATTCCCTCCTCCCCGCCGCCGCTCTCTCCCCCGCCCCCCTCCTCGGCGGCCTGGCGGATGATGTTGGTCACCCGCTTGAAGGTCGTCGTGAGGGGCTCGAAGGTCTCGGCGTTCGATTCGAGGCGGGCCAGGGTGCGCAGGCGCGCCCGCGCGTCCACCGGGTCGTGCCAGCCCGTCCCGCCCCCGGCGGAGAGGATGGCCTCGACGAGGTCCCCCCCCGCCCCGTTCCGCGAGAGGGCCGCCGCCACCCGGCTCCGCAAAAATTCGAGAATCCGGCCCAGGGCCTCCTCCTCTCCCCCCTTGAGCTTCTCTTTGAGGGGCGCCATGGCGCGGCGCGCGAATTCCGTCAGCGAGAGGCGGTAGCCCCGGTCGAAGAGCACCTGGATGATGGCGTTGGCGGCCCGGCGGAGCGCGTAGGGGTCCTCCGAGCCGCTGGGCGCATAGCCCAGCCCGAGCATTCCGGCCAGC
>JAZGDQ010000180.1:0-7002 GCA_036477985.1 bacterium | reverse complement strand
GAACCCGGACCCGAACAACCCCATCGTCCTGATCCTCTACCGCATCACCGAGCCCGTGCTCTGGCCCCTCCGCCGCCGGCTGCCCGACATGGGGGGGATCGACCTCAGCCCGATCGTCGTCATACTCATCATCTTTTTCCTTCAGAGCTTTTTCATCACGAGCCTGTACGATTTGGCGCATGCGCTGCGCTAGTGCGCGAATAGAGGGAGGCCGAACGTTATGAAGATGAACGGCGCCGACATCCGCAAGCAGGAGTTCCCGGTGCGGCTTCGCGGTTACGACAAGCTCGACGTGGACGCCTTCATGCACCTCGCCGCCGATTCGGTGGACGAGCTCCTCCGCCGCAACGGGGAGATCGAGGGGCGCTGCGCCGAGATGAGCGGCCAGATCGAGGGGCTGAAGAAGCGAGAGGAGGAGCTTCAGAAGACCCTGACCGCGGTGAGCGAGCTGCGCGAGGAGGCGGCCAAGCGGACCCAGCTGCTCGTCCGGCAGGCCGAGACCGAGGCCAAGCGGATTCTGGCCGAGGCCAAGGAGGAGGGGAAGAAGACCCGGCAGGAGGCGGCCGATCACCTTCACCGGCTGCGCCGGGAGACCTCCGAGGTCGAGTACATGCGCGACAAGATCGTCCGCGAGCTGGCGGATCTGCTCCGCTCCCACGTGGGCTTCCTCGAGAGCGAGGGCGAGCGCCTCGGCCTGGATCTTTCCCCGATCGGCGGGGAGGAGGGGGGCAAGGTCATCAAGCTGAGCCAGAAGAGCGAGGTCGAGCGCAAGTGATCGCCGTCCGCCGCGAGGCGGAGGGGCCGAGCTTCGAGGTCTCCGTCCAGCCCCGCGCCTCCCGGGCCGCGATCGAGGGGGAACGGGAGGGCGCCCTTCGCCTTCGGCTGACGGCCCCCCCCGTCGAGGGGGCGGCGAACCGCCAGTGCATCGCGCTTTTGGCCGACGCTCTCGGGGTCCCCAAGAGCGCGGTCGAGATCGTCTCGGGAAGCTCCAAGCGCCGCAAGCGGATCCGGATTCGCGGGGCCGAGCCCCGGGCCCTGGAGGCCGCCCTCGCCGCCCTGGAGGAGAAGGGCGGCTAGCGCCCGTTTCCCCTCGCATCATAGATGGCCCCCCATGCCCAAGCACATAGAAGGGAATTTCCACACCCTCGAGTACGGCGAGGGCGTCCTGCGCCTGATCGACCAGACGCGCCTTCCGGGCGAGGAGGTCTACCTCGAGTGCCGGACCGAGGAGGAGGTGGCCGAGGCCATCCGCGCCATGGTGGTCCGCGGCGCCCCGGCCATCGGAGTGGCCGCCGCCTACGGGATGGCGATGGCGGCGGCGCGCCGGGCCGATCTTTCCCCGGAGGAGATCCGCGCCGCGCTCGATGCGGCGGGCGAGCGCCTCGCGGCCACCCGGCCCACGGCGGTGAACCTCTTCTGGGCCATCGAGCGGATGCGGGAGGCGGCGCGCGCGAGCGGCGCCGCCGGCGGGGAGGCGCTGGCGGGGGAGCTTCTCGCCCTCGCCGCGGAGATGCACCGCGAGGACGTGGCCATCTGCCGGCGGATAGGGGACCTGGGGGCCGGCCTCCTGCCCGAGGAGGGGCAGGTCCTCACCCACTGCAACGCCGGGGCGCTGGCGACGGCGGGATACGGGACGGCGGGCGGGGTGATTCGCAGCGGCTTCCGCGACGGGAAGGTGAAGCGGGTCTGGGTGGACGAGACGCGGCCCTTCCTCCAGGGCGCGCGCCTCACCGCCTGGGAGCTGAGCCGCGACGGAATTCCCGTCACCCTGATCGCCGACAACATGGCGGCCTTCTGCATGCAGCAGGGCCGGGTGGGGGTGGTGGTCGTGGGCGCCGACCGGGTGGCCGCCAACGGGGACGTGGCGAACAAGATCGGGACCTACGGCCTGGCCGTCCTCGCCCGCGAGCACGGGGTTCCCTTCTACGTGGCCGCCCCGATGAGCACGATCGATTTCAAGACGCCGACGGGCGAGGACATTCCCATCGAGGAGCGCTCGGCCGAGGAGCTGCGCACCATCGGGGGGCGGCGGATCGCCCCCGAGGAGGTCGAGGTGTTCCACCCGGCCTTCGACGTGACGCCGGCCCGACTTGTGGACGCCCTGGTGACCGAGCGGGGGGTGGTCCGCCTGGCGGCGGGAGAGAGCCTTGAGACGCTTTCCGGGCCGTAGAAGGGGCCGCCCTGGCCGATTAGTTGACTTGGCCCGGGGGGCGGGATATAAACCCTGCGCGCTGGGGCTGTAGCGAAGCTGGTTATCGCGCTGGCCTGTCAAGCCAGAGATCGCGGGTTCGAGTCCCGTCAGCCCCGCCAGCTTTTCTCCGCTGTCTCGGGACCCGCCCGCACGATCCCGTCCGAATCCCCCCCTCTCGGAAGATTCCCCTCAGGCGAGGCAGCGGGCGATTTCCGCGCGGAAGGCGGCCCGGTCCACCGGCTTGGAGACGAAGCCGTCCGCGCCGCTCTGGAAGCAGCGCTCCCGGTCCTCGTTCATGACCTGGGCGCTCACGGCGATGACGGGGATGTTCCGCGTCTGCGGGTCGGCCTTGAGCCGGCGGATGGTCTCGAAGCCGTCGAGGCGGGGCATCCGAAGGTCCATGAGGATGATGTCGGGCGCCTCCGCGAGGGCGGTCTCGAGGCCCTCCACCCCGTCGTAGGCCGAGAGGATCCGGGCGGCGCCCACCATCGTGAGCTTCATGTACTCGTGAAGGTGCTCGAGGTCGTCCACGACGAGGACGCTCAGCCCATCCCAGGGCTCGCCCGGGGAGGACCGGCCGGCGCCCTGGGCGGCCCCCTCGCCGTCCTCCTCCGCCCCGGCCGCCGAGGGGCGGGGCAGGGCGAAGGTGAAGACGCTCCCCTTGTTCCTTTCGCTCTCCACCCAGACCCGCCCCTCGTGCAGCTCGAGGAGTTTATTCACGAGGCTGAGCCCGATCCCCAGCCCGCCGCCCCGGTAGGTCTGGCCGCTGTCGAGCTGTTGGAAGCGATCGAAGACGACCTCGCGCTCCTTGGGGGTCATCCCCATCCCCTCGTCCCGGACGCTCACCCAGACCTCGGCGGGGCGGGCGTGGGTGCGGACGCGGATGGTCCCCCCCTCGGGGGAGTATTTCACGGCGTTGTCCAGGAGGTTGGTGACGATCTGGTTCAGCCGCACCGGATCGCACAGGACGTCCCCGCAGGCCGGGTCGATCTCGCACCTTAGGGAGAACTCCTCGGGAAGCTGGGGCACCCGGGCTTCCACCAGGAGGCGGATGAGGTCGTTGATCGAGGTCTCCTGCATGTCCAGGCGCATCTTCCCGGCCTCGATGCGGTCGAGGTCGAGGAGGTCCTCGATCAGGCGGACGAGGTATATCCCCGAATCGCGGATCTTCGGGACGAGCTGAAGGGTCTGCTCCTCCTTCGACCGCATCAGCAGGACGTCGCTGAAGCCGATGACGGCGTTCAGCGGGGAGCGCAGCTCGTGGCTCAGGTTGGCGAGGAACTCGCTCTTCGCCCGGTTGGCGGCCTCGGCCTCCTCCTTGGCGGACCGGGTCGCCTCCTCGGCCAGCTTCCGCTCGAGCTCGGCCGCCGCCCGCCCGGCGAACAAGCGAAGTATCTCCTCCGGGTGGACCTCCTCCTCCATCGGCTCCTCGTCCAGCACGCCCATGTGCCCGATGGGCGCCCCGCCCGAGCTGAAGAGGGGCAGGGCCAGATAGCTCCGGATATTGTGGTCGATCAGCCATCTGTCCTTGGGGAAGAGCTCCTGAACCTTGTCGGGGAAGAGGGCCATGCCCTTTCCGATCACATCGGCGCAGGGCGTCCCCTTCGTTCCGTATTCGAAGTTTTGGGCGAATTCGCTGCCGGCCCAGAAACTGACGGTGCGCACATTCTCGCCCTCGGGGTCGAGCAGCTCGCAGATGAAGCCGTAGCGCACGCCCAGCGCCTCGGACAGGTTCCGGGTGAGGGAATACAAAAAGTCCTCGCCCGTCTTGGCCGACGTCCCCTCGGTCACGGCGTTCAGTATCCGCTGCACCTGGTTCCGCTCGGTGAGGTCTCTGTGGAACCCCGAGAGGGCGATCACCTTCCCGTCGTCCTGCTTGACGGGCGAGAGGGTGACGCTCACCTGCACGGTGGAGCCGTCCTTGCGCAGGTGCGGGGTTTCGAAGGTGATGGAGTCCCCCCCCCGGCGCACGCCCGCCGCGTGGCCGGCGGACTCTTCGCGGACTTCCTCCGGGAGGATCATGTCAACGCTGCGGCCCAGGGCCTCTCCCCGGGCGTAGCCGTAGAGCGCCTCCGCCCCGGTGTTCCAATAGATGATTTTCCGGTCCGGATCGGTGATGAGAACGGGGTCGGCGCTGTCCCCCACCACGCTCTGGAGAAAGTCGCGGCTGCGCATCTCCTCCTCGTGGAGCCGGGCGTTTTCGATGGCGATGGCGGCCTGGGCGGCGAGGGCGTTCAGGAGGTCCAGGTCCTCCCGGGAGAAGAATGCCGTCTGGCGGGACATGCAGTTGATGACTCCGATGCACCGGCCGCCCTGGCGGAGGGGCTGGGCGACGTAGGAATGGATGCCGTGCGCGCGCGCCCACTCGGCCGTTTTCCACAGCGGCTCGGCCTGGACGTCCTCCAAAAGGACAGGCTCTCCCTCCCTGGCCAGCTTTCCGATCACCCCCTCTCCCAGGGCGAACGAAGGCCGCCCGGCGGAGGGCTCGGGGAAGATCCCGTTCGACGCCCGCAGGACAAGGCGGTTCGATGAATCGTCGAGCAGGAAGATTCGGGAGTGGTCCCCCCCGAGAAGATCCCGGGCGGCCCGGACAATGCTGTCGAGCACATCGGAGAGATCCAGGTTCTCCGTGATCTTCTGGTTCATTTCGTTCAAGGCGGCCAGCCGGGCGGCCCGCTCCTCGGCCGTGCGATGGAGGGAGACGTTCCGGATGGCGGGTCCCAGGTGTTCGGCGATCGAAACGAGCAGGTCCTCGTCCTCGCCAGTGAAGCCGTCCGGCCCCCTGCGGCAGAGGGTGAGGTGGGCGACGCACTTTTCTTCCTGGAGGATGGGAACGACCAGTGCGCTCAGGAGTCCCGCCTCGGCGAACTCCCGCGCCCGGAGAGAATGGATCTCGCGCATGTTGGGCATGTTCACCGGACGGTTCTCTACGTACACCTCATGGAACCACACGATCTGGTCGGGATGAAAATCCTCCTTGCGCGGTTTGACCTCGAAATCCGATTCCTCGTGCCAGAGAATATAGCGGTGGTTGCCCGGGTCGATGGAGGCGATGACGCACCGCTCGCAGGGGACGGCGCGCCGAATTTCGCGGACGATGGTCCGGAAAAGCTCAGTCGGCTCCAGGGTGGAGCCCACGGCCTTGGCGATTTCACCGGTTATCTCGAGGTGGGCGGCGCGCTCCTCGGCCGTGCGGTGGAGGGAGACGTTCCGGATGGCGGAGCCCAGGTGGCCGGCGAGCAGGGAGAGGAGGTCCTCGTGCTCCTTCGAAAAAGCGGCGGCGCTTCTGCTGGCCAGGTTGAGGTGGGAGATGCAGCGGCCGTCCTGAATGATGGGAATCACCAGGACGCTGCGATAGCCTTCCTTCGCGAGCCGCACGCCGCTCCACCGCTCGGACTTTTCCAGATCGGGCACGTTGAGGGGGCGTTTCGTCTTGTACACCTCGCTCGACATCAAGCCGGGAAACTGCGGGGCCGGGCCCAGGAGGTCGTCCGATTCTTCGTGCCAAAGGCGGTGTTCGCCCGTCTCGGGGTTGGACACCCCGATGACGAAGCGGTCGCAGGGGACGACCTGCCGCAGCTCGCGGATGATGGTGCGGAACAGCTCGCCCGGTTCGAGCGTCGAGCCCACCGCTTTGGCGATGTTCCCGACGATCTCCAGGCGCGAGGCGCGCTTCCCGGATTCGCTGAAGAGGGCGGCGTGCCGAATCGCGGCCCCCAGGTGGCCGGCGATCGCCACGAGCAGCTCCTCGTCCTCGGCGGCGAATCTCCCGGGGCGGGTGCTGGCGAGGGAGAGATGGGCGACCACCCTGTCTTCCTGGAGAATGGGGGCCGCCAAAATGCTGCGGAAGCCCGCTGCGTTCAACTCCTTGGCCCGGGCCTTGGAAATATCGGCAATGTCGGGAATATTCACCGCCCGCTTCGCCTCGTACACCTGCCAGTGCCACCACATGTCCTTCTTGGTGTAAACATTTTTGTGTGGCGGAAGGTCGATGTCCGATTCGACGCCCCAATCGCGGTACTCGCCGGATTCGGGATCCACCGACGCGATGACGCACCGCTCGCAGGGAATGGCGCTGCGGATCTCGCGGACGATGGTGCGGAACAGCTCGCCCGGCTCGAGCGTCGAGCCCACCGCTTTGGCGATCTTTCCGACGATCTCCAGGCGCGAGGCGCGCTTCCCGGATTCGCTGAAGAGGGTGGCGTTGCGAAGAGCGGGGCCCAGGTGCGCCGCGATCGTGACGAGCAGCTCCTCGTCCTCGGGCGGAAAGCCGTCCAACTCCCTGCGCGAGAGGGCGAGGTGGGCGATGCACCGATCGTCCTGGAGGACGGGGATGACCAGCGTGCTCAGGAGGCCCGCCTTGACCATCTCCCGCGAGCGCTCGGAGGGGATCTTCCGCATGTCGGGGATGTTCACCGGCCGGTTCTCCCGGTACACCCCTTGGTGCCACATGCTCAGGGCGGGCTTGTAATCCTCCTTGCGCGGCTTGACCTCGAAGTCCGACTCCTCGTGCCAGGTGACGTAGTTTTGGGTCACGGGGTCGGAGGAGGCGATGACGCACCGCTCGCATGGGACGGTGCGCCGAATCTCCTTGATGATGGTCCGGAAGAGATCCTCCGGCTTGAGCGTGGAGCCCACGGCCTTGGCGATCTCGCCCGCGATCGAGAGATGGGCGGCGCGCCTCTCGGCCTCGGCCACCGAGCGCGCCCGATCGAGGGCGACCGCCACCTGGCCGGCGAAGGCTTGGCCCAGGGCGATCCGGTCCGCGCCTATCTCCTCCGGGGAGGTCCAGAAGTAGAAGAGGACGCCGA
>JAZGDQ010000018.1:0-6960 GCA_036477985.1 bacterium | reverse complement strand
CCCGGGTCATCGTCCACCGCATCCTGCGCCTCATGGCCGAGGGGATGCCCGCCGGGCGGATCCTCGCCCTCACCTTCACGAACAAGGCCGCCGGGGAGATGCGCGATCGCCTGGCGGCGGCGCTGGGTCCGGGCGTGCGGGGCGCCTGGGTGGGCACCTTCCACGCCGTGGGGGCGCGCATCCTCCGCGCCGAGGGGGCCCGCCTCTCCCTGCCCGAGAACTTCGTCATCGTGAGCCGGGGGGAGTGCCTCACCCTCCTGAAGCGGGAGATGGCGAAGGCGGGGGTGAGCGCGGAGCGCTACGAGCCGCGCTCCCTCCTGGGGCGCATCGGCGCGCTGAAGACCGCCGAAAATCCAATCGCCGCGGATTCGCCCGCCTTCAGCGTGGACGCCGTGGCGGCGCGGCTCGCCCCCGGCTACACGAAGGCCCTGCGCGCGGCGGGCGCCCTGGACTTCGACGACCTCCTCGCCCTGCCGCTGCGCCTCCTGCGGGAGCACGCGGACGTCCTCGCCGGCTACCGCGAGCGCTTCGCCGAGATCCTGGTGGATGAGTATCAGGACACCAACGCCGTCCAGAACCGCCTGGTCCGCCTCCTCGCCGGGGAGGCGCGGCGCGTGTTCGCCGTGGGGGACGACGACCAGAGCATCTACCGCTGGCGCGGGGCCGATGTGGAGAACATCCGCCGCTTCGAGCGCGACTTCCCCGGCGCGCGCGTCTTCCGCCTGGAGCGGAACTACCGGAGCAGCGGGCGGATCCTCGCGGCGGCGGGCGCCGTGATGGCCCGGGCGCGCGGGCGGCGGGGGAAGCGGCTCTTCACCGAGAACCCGCCGGGCGCCGCCGTCCGCTACCTCGCGGCTCCGGACCCGGAGACCGAGGCGGAGATGCTCTTCCAGCGCCTCGCCGCCCTCGGCGCGGGCGGGGAGATCCCCTGGGCGGAGACGGCCGTCTTCTACCGAACGAACACCCAGTCCCGCCCGCTGGAGGAGGCGGCGCGCCGGAGGGGCATCCCCTACCAGGTGGTGAAGGGCCAGCGTTTCTTCGACCGCGCCGAGGTGCAGGATCTGGCCGCCTACCTCCGCCTCATCCTCCGCCCGGAGGACGCGTCCGCCTTCGTGCGCATCCTCAACCGGCCGCCCCGGGGGTTGGGCCCGGCGAGGCGCGCCCAGATCGCGGGCGGAGATCCGGAGGAGGAGCTCACCCCGGCCGCCGCCCGGGAGGCGCTCGACGCGGGCCGCCTGGGGGGCGCGGCGGGAGAGGGCCTCGCGGGTCTGCTCGATCTCCTCGAAGGGCTCGCGGGGGAGAACAAGGGTCCGGCGGTCCTCCTCGAGGCCGTGCTCGAGTGGTCGGGCTACCGCGGCTGGCTCCGCGGCCGGGCGGGGGGGAGCGCCTCCCCCGAGCGGCGCCGGGAGGCCGAGCGCGCTCTGGAGGGGGCGGCCGAGTTCGTGGCCGCCGCAGAGGCCTTCGAGGAGCGCGCGCGGGAGGAGGAGGGAATCGCGCCCGGGAGCCCGGAGGCGCTCGGGATGTTCCTCGAGGAGCTGGCGCTGGCCGGGGAGGCGGACGAGCTGGATTTCGAGGGGGGGCGGCTCTCCCTCATGACCCTCCACGCGGCCAAGGGGCTCGAGTTCCGCGCGGTCGGAATCGCGGGCGCGCAGGAGGGCTTCCTCCCCCACGGGCGCTCGGCCGAGGAGCCCGAGTCGCTCGAGGAGGAGCGCCGCCTCCTCTACGTCGGAATGACGCGGGCGCGGGAGCATCTCCTTCTCTCCTGGGCGCGCGAGCGGAAGTGGAGCAACGGGGCGGCGGCGTGCCGCCCGAGCCGGTTCCTCGAGGACCTGGGGGAGGACCTGATCGAGCGGGTGGGGGATCACGCGCCGCCGGCGCGAAGCTTCCCCGAAGAGCGGGAATCGGCCCCGGGCCGGCGCGGCGCCTGGTATGAGGCGCCCGGCGCGCTCGCGGCGGAGGGGGGAGGCCGGGCGGAGCGGCTTTCCTCCGTCCCCTCCCAGGCGCTCGGCCCCTTCGCCCCCGGCGCGCGGGTGGAGCATCCCAAGTTCGGCGCGGGCGTTGTCGCCGAGCGCTCGGGGACGGGAGATCGCGCCATCGTCACGGTCGAATTCGAGCAGGTGGGCCGAAAGAAGCTCGTCCTGCGCCACGCCCCCCTCCGGCCCGCCGGGGACGGCGTTGACGCGGGCGAGAGCGCGAAGGTATAAGCCGTCCATGGAGGAAACGCCCATGGCCATCTCCCGCGAAGAGGTTCTCCACGTCTCGCGCCTCGCCCGCCTCAAGCTCTCCGAGGAGGAGCTGGAGCGCTACACCGAGCAGCTGGGCGCCATCCTCGACTACATATCGAAGCTGAACGAGATCGACACCGAGGGAGTCCCCCCCACCTCCCACGTCCTCGATCTGACGAACGTCTTCCGCGCGGACGAGGTGAGCCAGCCTCCCATCGGGGACATCGAGAAGATGGCGCCCGACTTCGCCAAGGGCCACTTCCGCGTCCCCAAGGTCATCGAGTAGCCTCCCCCTTCCGAGCGAGATATGGCCTACTCCTCCCTACGGGAATTCGTCTCGGCGCTCGATCGCGCGGGCGAGCTTCGGCGCATCGGCGCCGAGGTGGAGGTGGAGCTCGAGATCGCCGAGATCGCCGACCGCTGCGTGAAGTCGGGCGGCCCCGCCCTCCTGTTCGAAAATCCCGTCTCGGCCGATGGCCGCCGCTTCGACGTTCCCGTCCTCATCAACGCCTACGCCTCCGAGGCGCGGATGAACATGGCGCTCGGGGTCGAGAGCCTGGACGCCGTGGCCGCGGAGATCGCCGAGCTTCTCGAGATAAAGCCCCCCGAGGGAATCATCGAGAAGGTGAAGATGCTGCCCAAGCTGGCGCGCATGGCCTCCTTCTCCCCCAAGAGCGCAGGCGGGGCGGCGCCCTGCCATGAGATCGTCGAGACCGAAGCGCCCGATCTCTTCTCGATTCCCGCCCTCAAGTGCTGGCCCGAGGACGGGGGGCGCTACATCACCCTGCCCCACGTCTACTCGCGCAACCCGCGGACGGGGCGGCGGAACGTGGGCATGTACCGCGTTCAGTTCTTCGACGCCGCGACGGCCGGGATGCACATGCACCTCCACCACGACGGCGCGCAGAACTTCCGCGAGAGCGAGGCTCTGGGCCGGCGGATGGAGATGGCCGTCGCCCTGGGGGGAGACCCCGTCCTCGCCTACGCGGCGAGCGCCCCCCTCCCGCCGGGGATCGACGAGCTCACCCTGGCCGGCTTCCTGCGCCGGCGCAGCGTGGGCCTCGTGCGCTGCAAGACGGTGGATGTCGAGGTGCCGGCCGATTCCGACATCGTGGTGGAGGGCTACCTCGAGCCCGGCGAGGTGCGCCGGGAGGGCCCCTTCGGGGATCACACGGGCTGGTACTCCCTGGCCGACGACTACCCCGTCCTTCACGTCACCGCCGTCACCCGGCGGCGCGACGCCATCTACCCCACCATCATCGTGGGAAGGCCCCCGATGGAGGATTACTGGCTGGGCGGCGCGACCGGGCGCATCTTCCTGCCCCTGATGAAGATGCAGCTTCCCGAGATCGTGGACATGCACATGCCGGCCGAGGGGGTGTTCCACAACATGGTCATCGTCTCGATCCGAAAAGCGTTCCCCCACCACGCGCGCAAGGTGATGTACGCCCTCTGGGGGATGGGCCAGATGTCCCTCGCCAAGTGCATCGTCGTCGTGGACGAGGACGTGGACGTCCACAACGTGAGCGAGGTGGCCTGGAAGACGCTCGGGAGCATCGACCCCCGCCGCGACCTCGTCTTCGTGGACGGGCCGGTGGACGCCCTCGAGCACGCCTCGCCGCTTCCCCACGCGGGGAGCAAGGTGGGGGTGGACGGCACGCGCAAGTGGGCGAGCGAGGGGTTCGACCGCGAGTGGCCGGGCGAGATCGTGATGAGCGAGGAGATCCGCGAGCGCGTGACGCGCCGGTGGGAGGAGTACGGACTTGGCGGATGAGGGCGCCGGCGGCGCCGGCGGCGTTTTCCGCCGCCCGCGCCTGTTCCTTCGGATGGTGAAGTTCGAGCACACCATCTTCGGCCTCCCCTTCGTTCTCTTCGGGGGGGTGCTCGCCGCCGGGGGGATCCCCCCCGCGCGGGCCCTCTTCTGGATGGTGATGGCGGCCGTGGGCGCGCGGAACTTCGCCATGACCCTGAACCGCTACGCCGACCGCGACATCGATCCGAAGAACCCGAGGACGCGCGACCGCGCCGACTTCCAGGGCCTCCTCCGCTCCCGGGTGGCGCCCGTCATGCTGGCCGCCTTCCTGGGGCTCCTCCTCCTCTCGGCCTGGATGCTCAATCCCCTCGCCTTCGGCCTCTCCTTCGCGGTGGCGGGCGTCATCGTCTTCTACAGCTACTCCAAGCGCTTCACCTGGCTCACCCACCTCTTCCTCGGCGTGGTGCTGGGCGCGGCCCCGGCGGGCGCCTGGGTCGCCGTCCGCGGGGATCTGGGCGCCGTCCCGGTCCTCCTCTTCCTCGGGGTCGCCCTCTGGGTCGGGGGGTTCGACATCATCTACGCCTGCCTGGACGTGGAGTTCGACCGGAGCGAGGGCCTCCGCTCCCTGCCCGAGAGGATAGGCATCGGGCCGGCCCTCCTCGTCTCGGCCGCGGCCCACGGGGGGGCCGTTCTCTGCTTCTTCCTGGCGGGGAAGACGGCGGGCCTGGGCGGGGCCTACTGGCTGGGCCTCACCGCGGCGGGGGTCCTCCTGTTGTGGGAGCACTGGGTGGTGAACCCCGGCGACCTCTCCCGGGTGAACCTCTCCCTCTTCAACCTGAACGCCTGGGTGTCGGTGGCCATATCGGCGGGCGGCATCGCCGACGTTCTCCTGCGGGGGAGCTGAGGCGCCCGTGCCGGTCCGGATCGAGGGCAACGAGGTCCGGGAGATGTTCTCGGCCATCGCCCCCACCTACGACCGCCTGAACCGTCTCCTGAGCCTGGGGGTGGACCGCCGCTGGCGGCGGGCGGCGGCGGGCGCCCTTCTGCGCGCGCGGGAGGGGAGGGGGGAGGGAGAGAGAGGGCGCTTCCTCGACCTGGCGGCGGGGACGGGAGACGTCGCCCTCGAGATCCGCCGCCAGCTGGGCGGCCGGACGGGCGTCCGGCTCCTGGGGGCGGACTTCTCCCTGCCCATGCTCCTCCTCGGCCGGGGGAAGGCGGCGGCCTCGGGGAGGGCGGTGGATTTTCTCCAGGCCGACGCGCTCGCGCTTCCGTTTCCGGCGGGCGCCTTCGACGGGGTGATCATCGCCTTCGGGCTGCGCAACCTGGAGGACCGGGCGGCGGGACTCGCCGAGATGGCCCGGGTGCTCCGCCCCGGCGGCCGGCTCGCCGTCCTCGAGTTCGGAAGGCCGGGCGGCCTCTTCGGCCTCCTCTTCCGGCTCTACTTCCGCATCCTCCTCCCGGCGGCGGGGCGGCTCGTCTCCGGCCACCCGACGGCCTACCGCTACCTTCCCGGAACGGTGCAGGACTTCCCCGGGGCCGGGGCCTTGAGCGCGATGATGCGCGAGGCGGGCTTCGAGGAGGTGGAGGTCCGGCCCATGACGGGGGGGATCGCCCTCCTCCACGCGGGCGTGCGGCGGGGCTGAGAGAAGAGGGCCTAGGTTTCCTGGCGGGGCTCGGGCGCGTCCTGCCGGGACTCGGGGGCGTCCCCCCGGGACTCGGCCGCGCCCAGGACCTCGCCCTCGCGGGCGGCGCGCAGGAGCCGCTCGTTGGCGAGGACGGGAAGGTCCTCGGCGTAGCGCACCTGGTCGCCGGGGAGGCCGGCGATTCCCGCGCGCAGGGACAGGCTGAGTCCCTTGAGCTTTCCCTCGGGGCGGAATTTTTCGATTTTGCCGAAGATGTTCTCGGCGCAGGCGCGCGCGCCCGCGGGCGGGGTGTTCGAGGCGACGAGGAGGAACTCGTCCCTGGCCCAGCGGCCGAGGATGTCCCCTTCGCGGACCTCGGCGAGGAGGAGACGCCCCAGCGCGCGCACGGCCGCGGCCGGCGGGTCGCCGCCTTCGCCGATGGCCTCCAGGCCGCGCCACCAGGCCGAGCGGAAGAGGACGCACGAGAGGGGGCCGCCGTAGCGCCGCGCGCGCGCGAAGGCCTCGCTCAGGAAGTGGACGAGGTAGAGGCGGTTGTAGAGACCGCTCTCCTTGTCCACCAGGGTCACCCATTCCCTGGAGGAGTTCGAAACCATTCGTTTTGCCTCGTGATGGCCGGGAGCTGTCCCTTCCCGGCGGCGGCGGCGATGTCCCGAACCGCCCGGCGGCCCGGAACCGCCCGGCGGCTGTGCTGCGCAATGGGGCCGGGAGGCTCAAATCGATGGGGGCGCATGCGCCCGGGGCCGAGCGGCGGGGCGGTCCGGCCGCACCCGTCCGGCCCTCCTTCGATATCATCGATTTCAAATGCAATGGCTGTGCCAGAACCAAGACATTGAAAAATATTGGGTTGCAGGAATCGCCCCGGAGGCCGGCGGGGGAGAAATCGCCGGAAAACCCCTCCAGGCGGGGAAAGTTTGACTCTCATGGAGAGGACAGCCGGGCGCGCGGGGGAGGGGATTCGGACCGCCCCTCACCACCACTTCCGGGGGCAGCGGCTCAGGACCTCGCACCCGCCCCGGGTGAGGTGAAGGGTGTCCTCCAGCGTGGCGCACCCGAAGCGCGGGTCGAGGAGGATGCTCTCGTAGTTCACCGTCTCCCCGGCGCGCAGGACGTAGCCCTTCTGGACGGGGCGGGGCAGGTCCCGGAACTTCGTCGTCCCCAGGCCGTGCCCCTTCAGGTAGTAGCGCCCGGCGAAGCCCATCCGCTCGGCCACGGCGAGGGCGGCCCCCTCCACCTCGGCGAGGGTCCTCCCCGGCCGGGTGGCTCCGATGGCGGCTTTCTCCCGGCGCCCATCGGGTGGAGCGCGGACGGACAAGACTTCGGCGAGCTCGGCCGAGCCGCC
>JAZGDQ010000179.1:0-2232 GCA_036477985.1 bacterium | reverse complement strand
CAGAGGGCGGTGGCCGCCATGAGGGAGAAGAGGGGCGCCCCGAGGAGGAGGAGGGCGACCAGGGAGAGGCCGCCGAGGGCGATCATCCCTCCCCTCCGCCGGGCGGCGGGGCCGCACCGGGCGGCTGAGCCGCACCAGGGGGCTGAGCCTCACCGGGGGGCTGAGCCTCACCGGGGGGCTCTGCCGCGCCGGGCGGTTGTGCCGCGCCGAGCGAGGCGAATTTGGGCGGGAGATCCTCGGCGGGCGGGGGGCGGCCGAACCAGGCCGCCGCGAGGAAGCGCAGCCCCATGAGGCCGAACCCGGCGGGAAGGACGAGCTGGAAGCCCCAGGCCGGGAAGAGGCCCGCGATCCGGCTCCCGGCGGCCCACTCCTCCGCCATGAACAGCCAGCCCGCGTAGGCCAGGAGGGTGCAGACGCCGGCGGCGAAGAGGTCGGTGAGCCGCCGCGTCCACTTCGCCCACCGGGCGGGCAGCATCCGGGAGAGGATGTCGATGTCGATGTGCCGGCCCTCCCCCCGCGAGGCGAGGGAGGCGCCCGCCAGGGCGAGCCAGAGCAGGCCCTGGCGCAGGAGGAGATCGGCGCTGAAGATTCCGGTGTGGAAGATGTTGCGGAGGACGACCTGGAGGAAGCCGAGCCCCACCATGACGCCGAGGAGGAGGACGATGAATACGCCCTCGGCGCGGGCGAGGCCGGCGTCGAAGGCGTCCCACCTCTTTTGGAGGGCGGAGCGGCTCTCTCCCTCCATGTTGTCCGTCATTTCTTGGCGCGGTGGGCGGCGAGGGTCTCGCGCGCGCGCGCGAGGAGATCGGCCGGGATGAGGGCGCCGATGAGCTTCTTCTCCGCCGCCTTCCCCCGCTTGCGCAGCTCGGCCAGCTCCGCCTCTCCGGGAGGGGGCGCGAGGCGCAGGCCGCGCTTTCGCATGGCGGCCACGGCGCGGGCGTTCTCATCGCGCGTCTTGCGCTTGAGCTCCTTCATCCGCAGCCGCGCGCGCTCGAGGAGGATGCGTTGCTGCGCCTCATTGAGGCGCGCGAAACGCTTCTTGCGGACGATGAGGGCGCCGGTGACGTTGGCCATGGGAAGCGGGCTCATGTAGCGCGTCTTGGTGAACCACTGGAGGGCGACCGCCGCGATCGGGCTCGCGTAGACGGTGTCGATGAGCCCGGTCTGGAGGGAGGTGAGCACGTCGGTGACGGCGAGGGGGATGGGCCGCACCCCCAGGGCCTGGAAATAGGCCCGCGCGAGGGGGTCTCCCTCCCACATCCAGGCCTTGGCCCGGGCGAGGTCGGCCCGCCCGCGGATGGGGTTCTTCGAGAAGAAGTGGGCGAAGCCCACCTCGGCCCAGCCGAGGAGGACGTACCCTTTCTTCTCGAACGCCTCCTCGAACCAGGGGTCGAGGGCGCGGTGGACGGCGTCCACCTCGCCGTAGTCGCGGAAGAAGAAGGGCAGCTCGAAGAGCCGGACGGCGGGGAGGATCTCGCCCAGCCCCACGCCCGTGAACCCTGCCGCGTGGAGCTGTCCGATCCGAATCTTGCGGACGACGTCGCGCTCGTTCCCCGAGACCCCGCCCGGGTAGATCCGGAAGCGCACGGCGTCCTTCGTCCTCTCGCGCACGTCCTTGTCGAGGGCGCGCAGGGTGCGCATCCAGGTGGTGCCCTCCGGCGCCAGGCTCGCGAGCTTGATGATGTGGCGCTTCGCGGCCCCGGCGGGCGGGGCGGCGGGCAGGAGGGCGGCGGCCAGAACGGCGGCCAGCAGAGCGCGTCGCATGATGGTGCGGCTCCTTCTATCTATCCCGGCGGCCCGGGCGGCCCAGACCGCTTTCGCGTCAAAACAGGTCCGCAACCCTCTCGCGCAGCTCGGCGGCGCGTCCGCGCGCGAGGGCGTTGGCGAGCGCCTGGGCGGGCAGGCCTCCCGGCGGGGCGGACTCGACCTCCTTCAGCAGGCGGAGGAAGAGGGCGCGGTCCTGCACCTGGACGGCGTAGTGGCGCGCGTAGAGCACCTTGGCCATGAGGAAGCGGCCTTTCGTCATGGCGATGGCGCGCTCGAAGTGCCCCTTCGCCTTCTTCGGGTCCCCCCCCAGGAGGCGGGAGCGGCCGCCCAGGTAGACGCCGAAGAAGAGGTGCGGCCCCCCGTAGTAAAAGGCCGGGTCGATCTCCAGGGCGCGGGCCATCATGGCCTCGACCCGGGCGAGGTCGGCTATGGCGTCGGGATCGGTCCGGCTGAGGTTGATCCACC
>JAZGDQ010000178.1:0-8153 GCA_036477985.1 bacterium | reverse complement strand
TCGAATCCGGAGACCTTGGTCTTCACCGCGGGGGTCTTCACCGCGGGGGCGGCCTTCACCGCGGGGGCGGCCTTCACCGCGGGGGCGGCCTCCGGAGCGGGCGCGAGCCATAGGATGAGGGCGAGAGCGAGGAGGGAGGAGCGGGTGAGACGCAAGGGAATATCTCCCAGGGGGGGGAAAGGCGCCGGCGGCCGGGCGCGGAGGCGCCGTCAATCCCGGAGGGGGTCGCGCGGGTCGTCCACGAAGGTGGTTCCGGCGGCCTCTTTGTTGGGCATGGCGCCGTAGGTGAAGATGAGCTCGGCCGCCTCCTCCGCGCTCGGGTTCTCCTGGCCGTGGACGCAGCCGCAGGGGAAGTAGACGAAATGGCCCGCCTTCACCTCCCGCTTGCGGATCTCCTCCTCCTCGCGCCAATAGATGTTGATCGGTCCTTTGACGACGTAGATCGTGGTGTCGCAGTTCTTGTGGTAGTGGAGGCCGTTCCTCCCCCGGGGGGGGATGATCGTCCGCCCCATGGTGATGGTCTGGGTCCCCACCGACTCGCGGTTCACCCCCCAGCGGATCGCGTAGGGCGGCTCGTAGGCCTTGTCCTCCTCCACGTCCAGGGAGTTGATCACCTTGGGAACCGGAAGGTCGGCCATGCGCGTGCTCCTCCCCATGTTCGGAATTCGGCCGGAGGCCGATCCTAAGTCATCCCCCGGGGGCGGACAAGCGGGCCGCCCACCCTCCCTCCGCCCCTTTCCCCCCTCTCCGTCTGTGGCGCGGCGGGAGGGTTTATGTCATTCTGCAACTACAGGAATAGGACGACAGAGGCCGAGCCACCCCTCCGGAACCTGTCATGCGAGACATGTTGTCCCGGTTTCTTGTGATCAACAGCACCGTGGTCGGGCTTCTCCTCACGGCGCTGTGCATGTCCGCCTTCTACTTCGACTCCCAGATCATCCAGCGAATCGACCTTCTGGCCTCCGACATGCGCTTCCTCGTGCGCGGAATCGAGAAGCCCGGCCCCGAGGTGGTCATCGCCGCCATCGACGAGAAGAGCATCGACCAGCTCGGGCGCTGGCCCTGGCCCTTCACCGTCCAGGCGAAGCTCGTGCGCCAGCTCACCCGCTACCGCGCGCGGGTGATCGCCTACGACGTCGTCTTCTCCTCCTCCGACACAAGCGCCGGAATCAATAACCTCCACGCCATCAAGGCGAGAATGATCGCGGGGGGCGCGGACCCCAATCCCGAGGTCCTGGCCTTCCTCGACCGCGCCATCGCCGAGGCCGACCACGACCGCATATTCGCCAAGGCGCTCAAGAAATCGCGCCGCACCATCCTGGGCTACTTCTTCCACTACACCCGCGAATCCATTCGGCATCTGAGCGAGAAGCAGATGGCCGAATACCTGCAGTACATCCGCAACTCGAAGTACAACGCCATCAAGAAGGCCCCCAACACCCGTCTCAAGGACATCGCGCTCACGAGGGCCGAGGCCGTCGAGTCGAACATCCCCATCCTCGCCAAAGCGGCCCGGGGGGGGGGATACTTCAGCCTCACCCCCGACATCGACGGCGCGGTCCGCCGCTATCCGCTCATCACGAAATACCGGGACCTGGTGGAGGTGCCCGGAGAGCAGGACTATCTTTTCGCCCCCCTCGCGATCCGCACCCTCGAGCGCTTCCTGAAGGGGATCACCATCTTCCAGATCGACCAGCTCGGGGTGGAGAAGGTGGGGATCTCGGGCCGGAGGAAAATCTGGATTCCGACGAACGGAAAGGGGGAGATGCTGATCAACTACCGGGGCCCCTGGGGGATCTTGGACGATAAGGGACACACCCAACCCCTCTTCCCCACCTACTCGATAGTGGACATCATCAAGGGCCGCAAGAAGTTCGCCCCGCCCAAGGCGTTCCGGCGCAAGATGGTGCTCATCGGCTCCACCGCCCTCGCCCTGGCGGACCTGCGCGTCACCCCCTTCGACAAGGCGATTCCGGGAGTGGCCATCCACGCCAACGTCATCGACAACGTCCTGCGGAAGAATTTTCTGCAAAAGCCCTGGTGGTCGGGCCTCTTCACGGGGGGCCTCATCCTCTTCCTGGGCCTCGCCGGAGCGCTCATCCTCCCCCGGCTGGGCGCCCTCGGCGGCGGGATCGGATCATTCGTCTTCCTTATCGGCAGCGTCGCCCTCAACCAGTATCTCTTCGTCCGCTACGGCTTGTGGCTGAGCCTCGCCTATCCCGTCCTCACCGTCACCGTCCTCTACGGCGGGATGACCCTGTACCACTACATCGTGGAGGAGCAGGAAAAACGCTTCATCCAGGGCGCCTTCGGGACCTATCTCTCCCCCGCCGTGGTGGCCGAGCTCGTGGAGAACCCCGACCTCCTCGCGCTGGGCGGGAAGCGGAAGGAGATCACCGCCTTCTTCTCCGACGTGGCGGGCTTCACCTCGGTCTCGGAGTCGATGAGCCCGGAGGCGCTCGTGAGCCTTCTCAACGAGTACCTCTCCGACATGGCCGACATCATCCTGGAGCACGACGGCACCCTGGACAAATACGAGGGCGACGCCATCATCGCCTTCTTCGGCGCGCCCCACCCCATGCCGGACCACCCCCTCCAGGGTTGCCTGGTCTGCCTCGAGATGCAGGAGCGCATGGTGGTGCTGCGCGCCCAGTGGCGCGAGCGCGGGATGAAGGAGCTCTACATGCGGATCGGCCTGAACACGGGCCAAGCCGTCGTCGGGAACATGGGCTCGCGCACCCGGATGGACTACACCATGATGGGCGACACGGTGAACACCGCCGCCCGCTTCGAGGGGGCGAACAAGCAGTACGGCTCGTCCATCATGATCGGACAGCAGACCTTCGAGGATGCAAAAGAAGCCATCGAGGTGCGCGAGCTCGACCTCATCAACGTGGTGGGCAAGGTCGAGCCGGTGCCGATCTACGAGCTCCTCGCGCGCAAGGGAGAGCTCGACGAAACCAAGACGAAGGTGGTGGACCTCTACCGCAAGGGGCTGGCCGTCTACAAAGCGATGCAGTTCGAGGAAGGAAAGGCCCTTTTCGTCGAGGCCCTCTCCCTGGACGAAGACGACGGGCCCTCCAAGACCATGCGCGGGCGGTGCGAGCTCTACATGGAGAACCCGCCGCCGGAGGGCTGGAACGGGGCCTTCGTCATGACCTCCAAATAGGGGAGCGGGCGATCCTTCTCCCTCCCTTATCCACTCCCGCTCCCACCCGCATTCCCGGGCGCGGCCCCGCCAAGGGGGAAGTTGCGTCCCGCGCCTAGGATTCGCCCGCGCCCTCTCCGCCGGGGGGCTCCGTCCAGTCGACCACGCCCTTCGCGCGCAAGGCCTCGAGCTCGGAATCGTCCAGCCCGGCGAGCTCCCCGAGGAGTTCGCGCGTTTGCTCCCCCATGTAGGGAGCCCGCTCCCAGCGCATCTTCGCGCCGGGCACCTTGATCGGGCTCCCCAACACCTGGAGTCGCCCGGCGGCGGGGTGGTCCACCTCGACGATCATCTCGCGCGCGCGAATCTGGGGGTCCTGCAAGGCTTCGGCCACCGTGTTCACCGGCGCGAAGGGGACGTGTCCCTGGAGGAGGCCGGCCCACTCGGCCGTGGTCCGCTTCTTGAACTCCGCCGCCAGGAGCGGGAGCAGCGCCTCGCGGTTCTCGTAGCGATCGCTGGCGGTGCGGAAGCGCGGATCCTGGGCCAGGTCGGGCCGCCCCATCCGCTCGGCGAGAATGGGGTAGAACTTCTCCTTCATGCACAGGACGCTCACCCAGCCGTCGCTCGTCTCGAAGTTCTGGGAGGGAACGAGGGAGGGATGGGCGCTGTGGGGGTATTTCACCGGCACGTGGCCGCAATTGAGCGCCCACACGGCCAGGTAGGCCGTCTGGGAGACCGCCGCGTCGAGGAGGGCCACGTCCACGTCCCTGCCCTTTCCGGTCCGCCCCGCCTCCCACAGGGCGGCGAGGAGGCCCACCATGGAGAGAAAGCCGCCCGAAAAATCCACGAAGCTGACCCCCGCCTTGGCGGGCGGGCCGCCCGGCTCCCCGGTCAGGTCCATGATTCCCGCGTAAGCCTGCATGAGGTAGTCGTAGGCGGGCTCGTGCGCGCGGGGGCCGTTCATGCCGAAGCCCGTGAGGAAGGCGCACACGATCCGCTCGTTGTAGGGGCTCAGGTGGCGGTAGGTGAGCTCGAGGCGCTCGGGGTCGGTCCCCTTGCAGTTGCAGAAGAGGGCGTCCGCCCCGGCGACGAGCTTGTGGAGGATGGCCCGCCCTTCGGGGGTGCGGAAGCGCAGGGCCACGCTCTTCTTGTTCTTGTTGAAGGCCTGGAAGTAGTAGCTGTCGTTCCCGGGCAGCGGGTAGGGCGGGACCGGGCGCGCCGAGTCGCCCCCCACCGCGGGGTCCTCGATCTTGATGACCTCGGCGCCCAGGTCGGCGAGCAGCATGGTCGCCACCGGGCCCGCTCCGAACTGCTCCACCGCCAGGACGCGAAGGCCCTCCAGCGGCCGCCGCCCGTCCACCATATGACCTCCCCGGATGAATTTCGGGCCGGATGCTCCTCAAACTCCAGCTTGTTCGGAGGAGGGGGATCTGTCAACGCCCAAGGCCCCTCGGGGCCGAAGGGGGGGCTCAGACGCCGCCCTCCTCCCCCGGCCGCAGCCCCCGGGACCGGGGGGGCATCCCCCGCCGGGGGATGAGGGGGGCGGCGGCAGCTCCCTGCCCCGCCGGCGGATTCCGGTTTTCGGGGACCAAACCGTATTTTATCCCCCGCCGTTTTTTGCTAGGATGCGGGGCTTGAGCAGCCAGCGTCCGCGGCCCGGTAGGTGCAGGCGGGCTATTCCTGTTGTCGTTCCACAGTATAGGGGCCTTTTTGCCTATGGCGACAAAAATCCAAATTCAAAACCTCCGGAAGATCTACGAAACTCCTGAGCGGAAGGTGCACGCGCTCGAGGGGATCAACCTCGATATCGAGGACGGGGAGTTCCTCTGCCTCGTCGGCCTCTCCGGCTGCGGGAAGACCACCCTCCTGAACATCCTTTCGGGCTTCGTCGAGATCACCGCCGGGAACGTGTACATGGACGATAAGCCCATCACCGACGACTACGACCGGGGGGTGGTGTTCCAGGAGTACGCCCTCTTCCCCTGGCTGACCGCGCTGAAGAACGTGGAGTACGGCCTGAAGGTCCGGAACGTGGAGGCGAAGCAGCGGGAGGAGATCGCCCGCGATTTCCTCAAGCTCGTACGCCTGGAGGAGTTCGCCGACCTCTTTCCCCACTCTCTTTCGGGCGGAATGCGCCAGCGGGTGGCCGTGGCCCGCGCCCTGGCCTTCGATCCCCAGGTGCTCCTCATGGACGAGCCCTTCGGCGCCCTGGACGCCCAGACGCGCGAGGAGCTCCAGGAGCTCACGGTGGACATTTGGCAAAAGACGAAGAAGACGGTCCTCTACGTGACGCACAATCTGAGCGAGGCCGTCTTCATGGGACAACGGATCGTGGTGTTCATCTCGAACCCGGGGCGGATCCGGGAGATCGTCAAGGTCGATCTTCCCCGTCCCCGGGTGGCGCTCTCGCCCGAGTTCGTTGACATTCAGCGCCGTCTCAACAAACTTATCCGAGATTAAGTCTTTTCCCTTCGCCGGAGAGGCCAAGACGATGCAACACACAGAAGCCCCCGCCGCCCCTCTCGGGGCCGCAGAAGTGAAGAAAAAGGAAGCTCGCTCGATCTGGGTGAAGCTGCGCCCCGTCTACCCCTTCATCGTCATTCTGGGGATGTGGGAGTTCGCCGCCAATCAGGCGAAGGGAAACCTGGGCCTGCTGTTCCCGACCGTCGGGGCCATCCTCATCCGGACGTGGGAGCTGATTACGGGGCCCCTCGTGCGGGCGCTCGCCGAGACTCCGAACCTCGGTTTCGGGGATCAGATCTACTATCTCTTCCAGAGCCCGCTCCTTTGGCACGTCCTCGCCACGGGCTGGCGGCTGCCCCTCGCCTTTATTATCGCGGCCGTCCTCGGCACCGTCATCGGGATCGTCATGGGCCGCTACTCATTCTGGGAGTCGTTTTTCATCCCGATAATCTCGGTCCTGCTCCCCATCCCGGCGCTCGCCTGGATTCCGGTCGCCGTCCTGTGGTTCGGGCTCGGCAGCCAGACCATCATCATCATCACGGCCTTCGCCTCCCTCCTCCCCATCGCGATGGCCGTGTGGACGGGCGTGAAGACGGTGAACCCGGTCTGGATCCGGGCGGCCCAGTCGATGAACGCCGACAAGATGACCATCTTCCGCACCGTGGTGCTCCCCGGCTCCCTGCCCATGATTTTGAGCGGCATGCGCATCGGCCTGGCGCGGGCGTGGCGCGCGGGCGTGGGGGCGGAGGCCTTCGGCGGAGTCCGGTGGGGCCTCTCGGCGGGCATCTTCGACGCCCAGGAGTACCTCGACATCGCCTTCATGATGGTCGCCATCGCCGTCCTCGGCATCTTCGGTTTTCTCCTCGAGAAAATCCTCTTCCAGCCGATCGAGAGCCGGACCATCATCCGCTGGGGGATGATGGAGGAGATGGGCGCCCAGGAGAAAAAGATCTAGCTCTCGCCGCCGACGCGCGCGGCGGGGAGGCGACAATAAAAAACCCCGGGGGCTTTCGCCCCCGGGGTTTTTTTCCGCTGTCCGCGCTAGTTGGAGTAGCCCATCTTCTTCGCCACCTTGCGCAGAATCGAATCGTCGAGCCACTTGCTCTTGGTGAAGTCCGGATGGCTCTTGATCCAGCCGAGCTTCTTCTGCTTGCCGGCCATGTCGTTGAGATAGCTCTTCACCTCGTCGGAGAGGAACACCTCAGACTTGAGCCGCTTCACGACGGTGCGGATCACGCTGATGTCGGTCTTGTCGCCGACCTCTTGGAGATCAGCGTGGTAGACCTTCGCATACTTATCGGGGTCGTTCTTCAGCAGTTGGTGCGCCTTGAGCCAGCCCCGGAAGTACTTCTCATACATCTCGGGGTGCTCTTTCAGCGTCTTCGGGTTGCCGATGTGCATCATCCGCGTCTTGTCGTACTTGCACAGATTCTCGAACCCCTTGACGAGACCCTTCTGAACCGCGATCTCGTACTGCGGGTCGCCCATCATCCCGGCCTGGGCCGCGCCCGTGGACAGCGCCGAGAGGCGCTCGGTCGTCTTCAGGCTGAGCATCGTGATGTCCGAGCTCTTCAGGCCGTGGGCCGGAAGGACGTAGGACTGGAACGCGAAGTCGGTGCTCGTCCCTTTCTTGTTGGTGAAGACGGTGCCCTTCATGTCGGCCACGCTCTTGATCTTCGAGTTATTGGGCACGACGATGAAGACCATCCCGCAGATGTTCGCCGTCACACCGATGGCCGTCACCCTGGCGCCCTTCGAGATGGCCGTGGTGAAGGGAGAGAATCCCGTCGTCCCGGTGTCCAGGTTGCCCTGGATGATGGCGTTGCGCATCAGCTTGCCCTGCTTGAAGCGCCCGAAGGTGTATTCCAGACCCTCCTGCTTCCAATAGCCCAACTTGTGGGCGATCACCTCGAAGGAGCCCATCAACGCCCGGTGGGCGCCGATGCGCAGCTTCGCCGCCTCGGCCGGGCCGGCAACGAACAGGCTCGACGCGAAGGCCACCGCCATAAAACCGCGCAGGAATAACTTCATAGACTCTGCCCTCCTCGTGAAGAGATACGCGATGATTCCGGATGCACTCCGGAAACTTCCTCCTCCTCCTCCCTCTCCTTCTCCCCGTCCTCCGGCGCGAAAAGCGCGATCCGGCGAATCGCCGACCGGATAGGGGGACTTTGAGGGACCCTTGATTTCTCCACTCCCAGAACCCGAACCGCGAATTGTGTTTGGTAAGAGGGAATTTACCACAAACTCCGGAAAACCAAAATGCAATCCGGGATCTTGTGCAAGAATTTATGGAATCTTCGGGAAAAGGGTGGGAGGGGGGAAGGAAGAGAGGGGCCGAAGGGGGACTCGCCAATTTAAATAAAATCAATCACTTAACACACATTTCGCGGTGCGGGGCGGACCCCGCCGGGGGTTGTTCGGGGGATGGAGATCCGTCGGAAACGAAGGGAGGCGGGACGATTCGGGGGATTCTTTCTCCCCCGGCCCGGAGAAAAGGCGCCCGGGGCGGGCGAGGCGCGCCGCGCGCCGGCCCTCCCCTCTA
>JAZGDQ010000177.1:0-4797 GCA_036477985.1 bacterium | reverse complement strand
TCCTCCCCTCTCGCGCCGGCCTCCTCCTCCTCTCCTCCGGAAGTCTCCTCGTCGTAGACCGACTCGGGGGGGCGCTCGTCCCTGGCCGCGGACGGCTCCGAATCCGCCTCCCGGCTCGCCGGCGCCGCCTCCTCGTGCGGCGGCGGGGCGGGCAGCCCCGCGTTCCGGCACACCCGCTCGGCCAGCTGGCTCCACCTGCGGCGCACCTGGGCGTTCTTGACCGCCATGCCGAGGGCCTTCTTCGTTCCGACCAGGACGGCCAGCCGCCGCGCCCGGGTGAGGGCGGTGTAGATCAGGTTCCGCTGGAGCATGGGGTAGTGCTGGGTGTGGAGGGGGACGACGACGGCGGGGTACTCGCTCCCCTGGCTCTTGTGGATGGTGACGGCGTAGGCGAGCACCACCTCGTCCAGCCCGCCCGAGGCGTACTCGACGCTCTGCCCGTCGAAGGAGACGTGCATGGCCCCCCCCTCGGGGTCGAGGCGGGTGACGCGGCCGATGTCTCCGTTGAAGACGTTCTTCTCGTAGTTGTTGCGCACCTGGATCAGCTTGTCCCCGGCGCGGAAGGTCCGCCCCCCGGTCCGCATGACGGGCGCGCTCCCGGCCGGGTTGAGCGCCTCCTGGAGGCGCGCGTTCAGGCTCTGTACCCCGAGGACGCCGCGCTGCATGGGGGAGATCACCTGCACGTCGTCGATCGGGTCGAGGCCGAAGCGCCGGGGGATGCGGTCGCGGCACATCTCGACGATGAGGTCGGCGCAGCGCTCCGGGTCGGCCTCTTCGATGAAGTAGTAGTCCAGGGGCGGCGCCCCGGGGAGGGCCTCCCGCTCGCGGGGCATCTCCCCGCGGTTCACCCGGTGGGCGTTCTCGACGATGAGGCTCTCCTTGGCCTGGCGGAACACCTCGCGCAGGCGGACGATGGGCAGGGCGTCGGACTCGATCAGATCGCGCAGGACGTGGCCGGGCCCGACCGAGGGGAGCTGGTCCACGTCCCCGACAAGGACGAAGGAGGCGCCGTCGGGCACGGCCCGCAGGAGGTGGGCCATGAGAGAGATGTCGATCATCGAGGCCTCGTCGATGATCACCGCGTCGGCGATGAGGGGGTTCGAGGCGTCCCGGGTGAAGCCGCCCGAGGCCCAGCTGAACTCGAGGAGGCGGTGGATGGTGCTCGCCCCGTGGCGGGTGACCTCGGCGAGGCGCTTGGCGGCCCGGCCGGTCGGGGCGCCGAGGAGGATCTGGAGGCCGAGCTGGGTGTAGAGGCGGGTGATGGCGTTGATGACGGTGGTCTTGCCCGTCCCGGGGCCCCCGGTCACGATGACGACCTTCTCCACCAGGGCGCTCTCGATGGCGCGCTCCTGGTCGGCCGTCGCCTGCCCCCCCTCGATGATCTTGCGCGCGTAGGCGCCGAGCCGCTCCATGAGGGAGGCGCCGGGCAGGCCCTTCCCCCGGAGGGCGGCCTCGAGGCGGGCCTCGTCGCGCGGGGAGCGCAGGAGGGAGATGAGGCGGCGGGCCACCTCGGTCTCGGCCGCGTGGAGGGCGGGGTTGTAGACCGCCGAGAGGGCGCCCTTGCCTCCCCCCTCCCCCTCGTCTCCCTCTTTCGACTCCTCCGCCCCCCCGGCCGCGGCGCCGGCGATGGCGTCCTCGACGATGAGCCCGCCCCCCCCGCGGCCTCCCTCGATGGCGGAATCCACCAGCTCGGGGTCGGCCTCGAGCATGGCGGCGGCCTCCTCGACCAGGGCGCGGCGGGGCATGAAGACGTGCCCGTTCGTCTCGGCCTGTTGGGAGAGGAGGTAGAGCACCCCCGCCTCGATGCGCCGCGGGGCGTCGGGGGGAAGGCCCATCTGGCGCGCGATGCGGTCGGCCGTGCGGAACCCGACGCCGTGGATGTCGGTGGCGAGACGGTAGGGATCCTCCCGAAGGACCTGGATGGCCCCGGCCCCGTAGGCGCGGAAGATCTTCTCGGCGAGGTGGAGGGGGATCTCGTACTGCTGGAGGAAGAGCATCACCTCCTTCACCTCGCGCTGGCTGCTCCAGCTCTCCTCGATGTCGGCGAGCATCTTCGGGCCCAGGCCCTGGACCTCGAGGAGGCGCGCGGGCTCGTTCTCGAAGATCTCGAGGGTTTGGGCCCCGAAGCGGGAGACGATGCGCCCGGCGAGGACGGGGCCGATGCGCTTGACGGCGCCCGAGGCGAGGAACTTCTCGATTCCCTCGGCCGTGGTGAGGACGAGGGGGTGGACCGAGGCGACCTGGAACTGGCGGCCGAAGCGGGGGTGATCCTTCCACTCGCCCTCGAAGCGCACCCGCTCCCCCTCCCGGAGGGAGGAGAGGGGGCCCACCGCCACAACGGGGGGGAGGTCGCCGTCGGGCTTGAGGAGGAGGACGGTGTAGCCGGTGTCCTCGGCCCGGAAGCGGATGCGCTCGACCGAGCCCACCAGCGGGCCCTCCTCGCCGGGGAAGAGGGCGCTCTGGGGGGGCGCGGGTTTGGGGGGGCGCCGATAATTTCGGGGTTGCCGCGCCATCGAAGGGAGTCCGCCGGACGGTGAGGAAGCTTTCCCGATGGGGCTACGGTATCACAGGCGGCGGGTCGGGCGCGAAAGCGCCTGGCGCGGGGCGAGCGCGGTCGCCTTCACCTCAAATAAGCGGTCAGGCCGTTGAGGATGAACTGGACGGCGAGCGCGGCGAGGAGGAGTCCGACGAGGCGCTGGAGCACCCGGATTCCTATCGGGCCGAGCAGGCGGGCGAGGGCGGACGACCAGCGGAGGCAAAGATAGGCCGTCAGGGTGAGGAGGACGATGGCGGCGCCCAGGGCGGCCAGCCGGCCCGCCGAGGCCGCCTTTCCGCTCAGGACGAGGGAGGCCGAGATGGCGCCCGGGCCGGCGAGCATGGGGATGGCGATCGGGGTGATGGCGATGTCGGCCTTCTCGATGGCCGCCTCGCGCTCGGCCGGGCTCGTCTGGACCCCCACGCTCTGGGCGCGGAGCATGTCGAGCGCCGCGAGGAGGAGGATGATCCCGCCCGCGATCTGAAACGCGTCGTGGGTGAGGCCCAGGAGCTTGAAGAGGTGCTGGCCGCCGAAGGCGAAGAAGAGGAGCACCCCGCCCGCCGTCGCCGACCCGATGCGCGCCATGCGCCGGCGCTCCTCGGGCGAGTTCCCCTCCGTCATGGCGGCGAAGGCGGCGCCCACGGTGGGCGGGTCCACGATGGCGAACAGGGTGGAGTAGCTGAAGAAGAAGAACGCGAGAAGATCCATGGGGGGGGAAGCCCTCCGGTCTCGCCCGGCTCAGGGAGGCGCGGGCCCCTTCCCCCGGCGGCGGCGATCGTCCTCCTCCGCCTTGGCCTCGCGCCAGAGACGGTCGAGCTCCTCCAGGGAGACTTTCTCGGGGGAGAGGCCCCGGGCGCGGAGAGCCTCCTCGATGCGATGGAAGCGGGAGAGGAACCTGCCGACCGCGGAGCGCGCGGCCTCTTCGGCGTTGACCCCCAGCTTGCGCGAGAGGTTGACCACGGCGAAGAGGAGGTCGCCCACCTCGTGCTCGAGGGCCCCGGCCGACCTGGCGGTCGTCACCCCGGCGCGCATGGCCTCCTTCACCTCGGCCCACTCCTCCTCCACCTTCCCGGCCGCGCCCTCGGCCGCGGGCCAGTCGAAGCCGACGCGGGCGGCCTTGCCCTGAAGGCGCTGGGAGCGGAGGAGGGCGGGCAGGTCGGCGGGCACGCCGTCCAGGATGGAGGCGGGGCGGCTCTCCTCCCCGCGCGCCTCCCTCCCGTTCCGCTTGTCGATCTCCCAGTTGCGCAGGACCTCGGCGGAGGTGTCGGCGCGGCCCTCGCCGAAGACGTGGGGGTGGCGGGCGATGATTTTCTCGGCCAGCCCCTCGGCCACGTCGAAGATGTCGAAGCGGCCCGCCTCGCGGGCGAGCTGGCAGTGGAAGATCACCTGGAGGAGGAGGTCGCCGAGCTCCTCGCGGAGCGCCCCGGGCTCGCCCCGGTCGATGGCTTCGAGCACCTCGTAGGCCTCCTCGATGAGGAAGGGCTTGAGGGTGGCGTGATCCTGCTCCCGGTCCCAGGGGCAGCCGTCCGGCGCGCGCAGGCGGGCCATCACCTCGATAGCCTTGTCGAGGCTGTCGCGGGGCTCGGGCATGGACGGCTCCTTTTGGACGGGCGCGGGGGCCGAATCCGCTCGGCGGCGGCCCCACTCTACACCCCGGGCGGGCGGCGTGTCACCTCCCCAGGAAATTCGCAAAATATCATCATATTGGGCAAAATCTTCCGATGAACCACTAAATATTGTGGTTTTGCCCTTGACAGCGGGCCCGGTTTCGCCGATTATCCCATCCCATTCCTGGGAGATCGACCGAGATGGCCGCAGCGAGCCGGATACGTGTTCTTCCCGAAAACCTGGCCAACAAGATCGCCGCCGGCGAGGTGGTGCAGCGGCCCGCCTCGGCCCTCAAGGAGATGGTCGAGAACAGCCTGGACGCGGGGGCGCGCGCCATCCGGGTGGACCTCGAGGGCGGGGGCGCGCGCCGCATCCGGGTGCGCGACGACGGGGAGGGGATGGGCCGCGACGACGCCCTGCTGGCCTTCGAGCGCCACGCGACGAGCAAGATCGGCTCGGAGGAGGACCTCGACCGGGTGGCCACCCTGGGCTTCCGGGGCGAGGCCCTTCCCAGCATCGCCGCCGTGAGCAAGCTGGTCCTCACCACCCGGCGGCGCGGGGAGGAGATGGGCGCCCAGGTGCGGATCGAGGGGGGCCGCCTCCTGCGCGCAGGCGAGATGGGCGCGCCCGAGGGGACCGAGATCGACGTGCGC
>JAZGDQ010000176.1:0-2973 GCA_036477985.1 bacterium | reverse complement strand
CCGTCCCAGCTCGGCGCTCCGCTCGGCGGCGGCCCAGACGGCGTCCATCACCGCGGCCCGCATCCCCCCCCTCTCCAGGGCGTGGAGGCCGGCGATGGTGGTCCCGCCCGGGGAGGCGACCATGTCCTTGAGGACGCCCGGGTGGCGGCCCGTCTCGAGGACCATCCGCGCCGCCCCCAGCACCGTCTGGGCGGCGAGCAGGCTCGCCTCCTCCCGAGGCAGCCCCGCGCGCACCCCGCCGTCGGCGAGAGCCTCGATGAACTCGAACACATAGGCCGGCCCGCTGCCCGAGAGGCCCGTCACCGCGTCCAGGAGCGCCTCGGGGACCAGGACCGTTCGCCCCACCGACTCGAGCATCCCGCGCGCCTCGGCGAGGTCCTCCTCGGTGGCGGCGCCCCCCCGGCAAAGGCCGGCCGCCCCCTCCCCGACGAGGGCCGGGGTGTTGGGCATGACGCGCACGATCCGGGTCCCCTCGCCGAAGGCCTCGGCGTAGCGGCGCGTCGGCGCCCCGGCGACGATGGAGATGAGGAGGTGCTCCGGCCCCACCGCCCCGTTCAGATCCCCCAGGACCTCCCCGAGCGCCTGGGGCTTGACGGCGAAGACCACCGTCCGGCTCCCGGAGACGGCTTCCACCCCCCTCTCGACGACCTCGAACTTGTGGGTCTCGCGCAGGTAGGCGCGCCGCTCCTCCACCGGCTCGGCGATGCGCAGGTCCTTCAGGGATGCGTAGCCGGAGTTCACCATCCCCTGGGAGAGGGCCTCTCCCATGTTTCCGCCCCCGATCACCGCAATGTGGCCCTCGCCCATGCCGAATCCCCAAAAATCCCCAAAATTCAAATTCTCCCCACCACACTACTGAATCCGGCGGGGCAAGACAAATCCGCCCCCTGGCGGGCGCCGCCCGGCGCCGGGGGGGCAGGGCCCATCCCCCCCTAAAAGGAGGAAACGGCCGGGCATCACCCGGCTCTGGGGGGGGATTGGACTCGTCTCCCCCCGCCCCCTCCTTGAGGGAGGAGAAGGAAAGGAGAGAAGGTCTAATCGGGGGAGGGGGCCGGGCGCGGCCCGAAGATCGCCGTCCCCACGCGGACGAGGGTCGCCCCCTCCTCGATGGCCACCTCGAAGTCGGCCGACATCCCCATCGAGAGGTTCTGCACGGAGTCCAGCCCCGCCTCCCGGGCTTCGTCCCGCAGGCCGCGCAGGAGCCGGAACTGGGGGCGGCTCTCCTCGGGGCTGGACGCCAGGGAGGGGATGCACATCAGCCCCCGCACGGCGAGGGCCTCCAGCGCCGCCGCCCCGCGCAGCAGCTCCATCGCATCCTCGGGCAAGACCCCGCCCTTATGCGCCTCCCGGCCCGTGTTCACCTGAACGAACACCTCGAGCGGCGCCGCCCCGGCGGCCTCGGCCCGGCGGGCGAGCTCGCGGGCCAGGGCCAGGGAGTCGACCGACTCCACCACGTCGAAGAGGCAGGGGACGGCGCGCGCCTTGTTGCGCTGGAGGGAGCCGATGAGGTGCCAGCGCGCCCGGGCGGCCACCTCCTCGTCCATCTCCTCGCGCTTCTCCTTCGCCTCCTGAACGCGGTTCTCCCCCAGAGCCTCCACCCCCGCCTCGATGGCCTCGGCCAGCGCCTCGGGGGGGCGGGCCTTCGTCACCGCCACCAGGCGCACCTCCCCGGGCGAGCGGCCCGCGCGCGCGGCGGCCGAGGCGATTCGCTCGCGCACCCGCGCCAGATTCTCCCGGATGGAGCCCATGGCGACCCCCCCTCCTTCGCGATCCCGGGTTCAGCCCGCGCCGATGGCGGCCAGGAGCCGTCCGGTGGGTGCGCCGTCGCGGCGGTAGGAGTAGAAGCGGCGCGACTCGGAGAAGGTGCAAAAGCCCGGCAGGCCGATGCGCTCCTCCGAGAGGCCGGCGGCGATGAGCTGGCGGCGGGCGGCCTCGGAGAGATCGAGCAGCCACTTCCCGCGCCCCAGGGGGATGCAGAAATCCCGCCAGCCGGGATACCGCTTCCGGAAGGGGGGGAGACACTCCTCGCCCACCTCGTAGCAGACGCCCGAGATGGCCGGCCCCAGGGCGGCGGCCAGATCGGCGGGCGCTGTGCCGTAGCGCTCCCCCATCCGGCGGACCACCTCGCTCAAAATCCCCTCGGCGATTCCGCGGCGGCCCGCGTGCGCGGCGGCGACGGCGCGGCGGCGGGTGTCGGCGAAGAGGACCGGCAGGCAGTCGGCCGTCAGGACGGCGGCGACGACCCCGGGCGCGTCCGTCATCAGGGCGTCGGCCTCGATCCCATTCTCCGGAGACGAATCGGCCTCTCCTGCAGGCGGCTCAGCCGCCCCCGCCTGGGGCTCAGCCCCTCCCGCCGGCGGCGCTGCCGCCTCCGCCACCCTCGCTCCGTGGACCTGGCGAACCTCGGCCACCCTCCGGGGGGAGATCCCGGCCGCCTCGAAGAAGCGCCGCCGGTTCTCCCGCACCCGGCCCGCCTCCTCCCCGGGGGCGTCCCCCAGGTTGAGGGAGTCGAAGGGTCCTTCGCTCACCCCCCCGCGGCGGGTGCTGAAGGCGTGCTGCCCGAAACCGAGGGCATCGAGGAGGGGGGAGCGCAGGACCTCCAGCTCCCCCGATTCGTGGACTTCGAGCGCGTGCATCCGTCCTCCTTGCGGCGGCGGGGCCGCCCCACGTCTGATTATAGGAGCCGGTCCGGGCGGCCCTCAAGGAGGCGGGGGAGGGAATCCGGCGCGCTGGGGGAAAGGGAGGGGCCAGGGGGGCTTTCGCCCCCCTGGCAAGGAGAGGGGAGAGCCGCCGCCCAAGAGGGGGAGGATCCCTCCCCCGGGCCGGCGGCGCGGGGTCAGTCGGCCTGCTTCCGAAGGAAGGTGGGGACGTCGAGATCCTCATCGTCGAGCTGGTAGCTCAGCGTTCCCTCCTTGCGGACGTTCTTCATGCGCACGTAGGCCGGGACCGAGAGATTGCGCCCGTCGGTTCCGG
>JAZGDQ010000175.1:0-11469 GCA_036477985.1 bacterium | reverse complement strand
GAGGGCGAGGAGGAGAGGGAGATCGGCGAGGGCGACGTGGTGCTCCTCAAGTCGAACGTTGAGCACGAGCTTCAGGCCCTCGAGGAGGGCTCCCAGGACCTGCAGATCTTCAGCCCCGTGCGCGCCGACCTCCTCGAATTCAAGGACGCCTACGTCCAGGACTGACGCCCCGCGCCGGGGGGCTGCGGGAAGGGAACGATGGCCGGGAGGGGGTCCCCGCCCCGCCTACTCGGGAAGCCCCGTGTCTTTTCCGGCGCCGAAGAGCCGCACTGCGTTCCGGTGGGCGATCCCCTCGGCGATCTTTCGCGGCAGCTGCCCGAGCCATGCCCGGTGCTCGGCCACGAGCTCGCCGTAGCTCTCCCATCTTTCGGTGATGTAGGTGTCCGTCCCGTAGACGAAGCGGTCCGGGTGGCGCAGGAAGAGCGCGCGCCACTCGGGGTCGAGCTTCCCGCCGGGGGCGATGTCGCCTCCCCGGAAGGAGACCCCGGCCCAAAGGTTGGCGTATCGGTCCAGCAATTTCCCCACAACGCCCGGCGGCTCGCTCATCCCGGCGTGCGCCCAGAGAATCTTCAGCTTCGGCGTGTGGGAGAATAAGACGTTTACGGGGCCCGCGCCCGAGTGCACCTGAAGCGCGATGTTCCGCTCGACGGCGATCCGCGCCAGCTTCTTGATGTAGGGCGAGGCGGCGTCCCGATCCTCGAAAAGGTGAAATTCTCCGATGCCCTTGTAGATCCCGCGCTTGATTCGCTTGGCCACGTAGGCGAACACCTCCCCGTCCCAGGCCCACCGGCTCATGTCCCCGCTGACGCGGTAGGGACGAAGGTTGGGGACGATGCGGCGGGGGTCGGCCTCGTACAGCATGAGGGTCCCCTCGTCCGGCGTGCTCGAGACGAGGGCGCGCTTCACCCCCGCCGCGGCGAGTTTTTTGAGAATCCGCTTGGGGGAGTAAACCTCCCACGCGCCGCGGCTGTAGTGCACGTGGGTGTCGAAGAGGGGGAGCCTGGGCGCCGCCGCGGCGAATCCGGGGCTCCACAAGAGGAGGAGCGCCGATGCCGCGAGGACATTGTGGCGAAGCCGCATCGTTCCCCCTCGCGGATCAAGGGACGTTCGGCCCGGAGCCGCCCGCGCGGGCCGCCCGCGCGGGCCGCCCGATGGAGCGCGCCCTACCAGAGCGACTTGAGCCGGCCCCCGTCCAGGTTGAGCGAGACCCCGGTGATGTAGCTCGCCCGCTCCGAGCACAGGAACGCGATGGCGTTGGCCAGCTCCTCGGGCTTTCCGAATCGGTTGAGGGCGTTCTTGCGGGCGGCGAGGCGCCGGGCGTCCTCCTCGGTCTTCGCGTTGAGCTCGGCGGCCAGGCCCTCGGCGTTCATGCGCCAGAGGTTGGTGTCCACCCATCCGGGGCAGACGGCGTTCACGAGAACGCCCGACTCGCCGAACTCGGTCGAGAGCGATTTCGTCAGGTTCAAGAGGGCGCTGTTCGTCATCCCGCTTCCGAACATGTAGGGGTCCGGCTCCTTCCCGGCGCCCCCGATGAGGTTCACGATGCGGCCCCAGCCCTGGGCCTTCATGTGGGGGACCACCTCGCGGATGAGGCGCAGGAAGCCGAAGAGCTTGGTCTCGAGCTGCTTCTGGAGGCCGGCGTCCTCGAGCGCCTCGAAGCGCCCCGAGCTCATCGTCCCGGCGTTGTTGACGAGGATGTCGATGCCGCCCAGGCGCCCGGCCGCCTCCCCGGCGAGGCGGGAGACGTCGCCGGCGAGTGAGGTGTCCGCCACGAAGGCGTGAATCTCCCCCCCCGTGGCGGCGGCCAGCTCCTCGCGGGTCCTCTCCAGCGGCTCGCGGTTTCGGGCGCAGATGGCCACGCGGACGCCTTCCTCGAGAAGCTGCCGCGCCGTCTCCCGGCCGATGCCCCGGCTGCCGCCCGTCACGAGGGCCGCCCGGCCCTGAATTCCCAGATCCATCGCTGACCTCTCTTGAAAGGGTGAGACGAACCGTACGGGCGCCGGCGGTGCGGGCGCGCGGAGCGAAAATGACGTGTCGGCGGGGGATTATACCTCTCCGGGCGGGGCGATCCACCAGGCGCCGAATTTTTTCCCCAAAACGGCGACCTGGGCCGCACTTTGGAGAAAATTGTGAATCGCCTTGGATTGGTGAGCGAAATCAAATCGGCCGGGACCGCGAGTTCCGCAAAAGCGTGGGACTTCCCGCCTCAGGGGCGCCCTCCCCGCCGCCGCACCTCCTCCAGGAGGGCGAGGCTCCGCCGCACGGCGCGCGCCCTCTTGCCGTCCCCGCGCTTCTCAGAATAGGGCGAGGGCGGTTTCGTAGTGGCGCCTCGCCTCGTCGAACCTGTCCAGGGCGAGCAGGATGCGCGCGATGTTGTTGTGGGTGATGGCGGCCCCCGCCTCGCTCCCGCGCCGGGCGTCCAGGCGGAGCAGCTCCTCGAAGCGCGCGGGCGGGCTCGCCGGGGCGGCGGTGGAGGCGGGCGAGATCGTTGAGGTCGGAGGCCGCTTTTCCCTCCAGCGCCCGGACGGCGGCCTTCTCGTCCTTTCTCCGCGCCTCCTCGAGCATCTCCCGGTCCATCTCGAGCGCGCGCTCGAGGGCGGAGAGCGCCTCGCGCCATCTCTTCTCCTGCACGTGGATCATGGCGATGGCGTGGAGGCTCGCGGCCCTTCCCGCCGGAATCTTCTCCCGCTCGGCGAGGGCGAGGGAGGCGCGGAAGAGGCGGAGGGCCTCGCCCCGCTCTTGGGCCCGCACGCGCTCCTGCCCCTCGCGGTAGAGGGCCCGGGAGCGGCGGATGCGCCGCCCCATCAAACCCGGGCGGGCGGGCAGGCGCCCGCCGCGGAGGGGACTCCGGGGATGGGCGGGCGATATGAGAATGGAAGGGGATATTCGATGAGGCGCAGTCCCAGGCGGGGCGCAGTCCCGGCGGGCCGCTCAGGCAGGCGCTCTCTCGCGCGGAACCTTCCTCTTTTGCGGGCCGGAGAAGGCCGGCTGGCCGCGCGCGTCCTTTTTCCGGGGCTTGGGAGCAGGATCGCCCGCCGCGCTCGCGTCCTTTTTCCTTCGTTGGGGGGTGTCCTCGCCCTCTTTGATGACGATGGTCCGGTATCGCCGGTCGACCATCAAAAACACCGTGAAGAAGACGAACAAGCCGCCGATGAAGGTCAGGCTCCAGAAGACGGCGAAGTGCGTCCGGTGCGCGGCCTCCCATCCCTCCCCCGGTCCCACGGCGAACTCCCAGTCCCCGCCCGCGATCTTGATCCGGCGGAGGACGGGCTCGGAGAGGAAGACCTCCTCGCCTCCCTGGATCATCCATCCCAAGTTGTTCTTCAGCGCCGTCTTCATTTGGGAGGAGTTCGATTCCGCCCATCCCGCCTCTTTCAGGAATTTCGCGACGTCGAAGGTGAGGGTGGCGAGGCCCCAGAAGAAATTCTCCTTGGAGATGGCCAGTATCACGACCAGGGATCTCCCGTCCCCCTTCGATTTGTAGGGGCCCGTCAGTATGGGTATGTGGGTGCGCATCGCCAGCTGAAGATAATTCAGGTAATTGGGCGTGTTGGGATTGAGGAAGGGCTGGCATTCCATTTCGCTCTTGTCCACCAGCTGGGTGTAGAAATACTTCCCTCCGAGGCGCTTGAAGGAGAAGCACTCGATGTCGGGCAACACGGTTCGAAGGACCTTCGCAATCTTTCCCACCTCCTCCCTCATGGCCTTGTCCGACTTGTGCTCCAACAGGCGCAGGGCCTGCCCTTCCAGAAAGGAGAACCGCCTTTTCAGGTTGTTCGAGAGGGAATTCAGGAGAATCTGCGATTTGCCGATCTCGATCTCTTTCGCGGCGCCGATCACCCAGCTCTGGTACCAGATCCCTCCCGCCACCCAGATGATGAGAGTCAAGAAGAAGGTCCCGACGGTCATGACGAGAAAAGATCGGTGGACCCAAAGATCTTCCCACGCCTCCTTTACACGTCTCATCGGAATTCTCCGGCGGCGCCGCTTCCGCGCCGGTGGACGCTCAGCGCGAATGCCGCGGGTTCAGGCGTCCCGATTGGCGGGGCCGGCGCGCCCGGGGGGACCCGGAGATGCACAAATAATACGCAAAAACCAATGATAATAAATTATAAAATTATTCTTGAATCCGGTCCGCCTGCCGGGCGGAGACCCGATTCCGCCGGCGCCCGCCGGCCGAAGTCTCCCGTCTCGGCCGCCGGCGGGCCCCCGGGGAGCGCTGCGTCCGGGCCGGACGCGATCCGAGCCGCCATGGGCCGATCTCCCGTTCCCAAAGGGCCGGCCCCGCTTTCTCCGGCCTCGCCGCCCCAACTCCCCGGGGCGCCGGCGGCGGCGCCCCTCTTGACGCCTGCCATTCAACCAAATCGGAGTCCGGGGAAACATCGGATAAACCCCAATTGTTCTGTAGGGTTTTGGCCGCCCGCCGTGTAAGGGTTTCGCCCGGCCTCCCTGTAGGGCTCGCGCGGCCCCCCTTGTAGGGCTCGCGCAGACCCCTTGTCGGTGGAATTCCTACAAAATGAAAATCAGCGATGCCCGGGATTCCCCAATCCGGCGAAATCGCCCGGCTTTCAGGAGGGAATTCGCGCTTCCGCCGGCGGCCGTGAGGCGGGGCCGGGGGACGGTGAGCGGACATTGGGATTTATTGGGACATCCAGAGGCGAAGATGTCTCAAATTTCCACAAATAACTCAAATGCGAATGCTCCGGGATGAACCCGCAGGGGGCGGTTCATCGGCTCCGGGAGGGGGCCGGGGGGTTCCCGTCAACCCGCTCGGCCCGGAGCCACCCCCATACCGGGCGTGGCAGGGCCGCACCGGAAGGGGGTTGGGGAACTTCACCGGAGGCGCTTCATCGGGGGCGCTTCCGGGCGGGGCGTGAACTCCGGGCAGGTTGTTTCTCCTTTTCCTCTCTCTTTGGGAGAGGAAGAGATGCCGGGCATGTTTTCCTCTCCCTCTCCGCTTCGGCTGAGCTCGCCGAAGTCAGGCCGGGAGGGAGAACGGTTCGGGCGAGGGATGTAGGGGCGCGGCCTGCGACGAGCTCAGTCGAGCGCGCACCCCTATGGGACCGGCCGGGCGGAGGAGAAGGAGGCGAGAAAAAGGGAAAGAGGGTCGAATTCGTTGCTGGAATTTGCGGCTGGTTTCTTTCATAATCGGGCGATTGGGACTTCATCCGAGCTTTCTGGGACGTGAAGCGAAGCGGAGGGGAGGGATCATGGGGAAGAGACGGCGGATTGCCGCCCTGGGGGCGCTGCTCCTCGTCTGGGCCGCGCCGCACGCCCGGGCGTCCGAGCACGAGCCCAAGTGGGCCCAGACGGAGCGGAAGCAAAACCCGCTCGTCGACGTGAAGATCTACAAGGACGGGAAGGGCGGCATCCAGGCTTACGCCCGGACGGACATGGGCGGCCAGTTCATCGAGGTCATCGCGTTCGGCACGAACGATCCGAAGATGGCGGTGAGCGACAGCCACGCCATCTCCCTCGCCCTTGCCACGGCCCGGGTCATCGCCTACGAGAAGCTGGCCGAGCGGGTAGGCGAGGTCCGGGTCGACTCCAGAACCCTGCTCAAGACACAGCTGATCAATGTGAAGGTCGTGAAGCTGAAGGTGAGCGAGGTCATCCGGGGCGCCCGCATCCTCGAGGAGAAGTACAACCTGGTGGCCCCGCGCGAGGTCCGCGCGGTGGTGAAGCTCGGCCTGCTCATCTCGGGCGGGCGGAACAACCTCCTCGGGCCCATCTACTCGCCGGCCGCGCTTCCCGCCATCAGGAAGAACGCCGGAAACCTGACCCTCTACCGCCCGCCTTCGCCCGCCGCCAGGAAGCCCGCCAAGCCCAAGCGCTTCACCGGCCTCATCGTGGACGCCTCGGGGCTGAGCGCCGCCCCCGCCATCTTCCCCCGGCTCGTGGCGGGGAAGGGGCCCAAGGTGGTCTACAACGAGAACTCGGTCGAGAAGCGGGTCTTCCTGCGGAGGGAGAGCATCGTGAAGTACGCGAGCTCGATGGCCGCCGCGCAGAAGAACTACGCCGACCTTCTGGGCAAGGAGCCCCTCATCGTGCGGGCGAAGAAGGCGGTGGGGAAAATGAAGACGGACCTGGAGCTCTCCTCCGAGGACGCGAACGCCGTTCTCGCCGCCGACGTCATGACGGGCTTCCTGAAGAAGGCGCAGGTGGTCCTGATCGTCAACTGAAGCGGGGCGCCGGAGTGTGAACCGCGCCTCCTTCTTCCCATAAGAGAATCGGTGCGTGAATAGAAGCGGGCGGAGAACGGCTCGGCTGACGGGGACGGCCCTCCTGGGCGCAATCCTCCTCCTCGCCCCGGCGGCCCGGGCGCAGTCGGGCGACCCCATCCGCGACGCGGAGCGCGAGGCCGATCGCCTGCTCCAGGAGGTGGAGCGGGAGTTCGATCGGGCCGCGGCGGAGCTCGACCGCGATTGGCGGGAGCTGGTGCGCCGCCAGAACGAGGAGTGGGAGCGGCTCCAGCGCGAGGTGGAGGCCAAGTGGCGCGAGTACATTCCCTCGACCCGGGTGCGGTGGGTGGATCATTCCGCCTCGCGGGAGTCGCGCAGCCGGGTGGACTTCGAGGCGGGGGAGATCACCCTCGAGGCCCTCGCCGACGGGGAGAAATCCCCGGAGGAGGCGGCCCGCGAGATTGAGGGCAAGATCCGCCGGAGGCTTCTGGCCATCCTGGCCGAGCGGGCGGGCGAGCCCTCCCCGCTGCGGGATCAGATCGCGGACCGGACGGGGAGTCCCGTCACCTCGGTGACGGCCAACCGGTACATCGATCGGGAGGTGCTCCCCCGGGTGCGGATAGATCCCCGGCCCACCTGGAGCCGGGACAGGAAGCGCCGCTACGGCGCCCGCGTGCGGATCAGCCTCATCTCCAGGCATCTCGAAAGGCGCGCCAAGCGCTATCTCGATCTGGTCCGCTCCATGGCCGACCGCTTCGGTGTCGCGCCCTCCCGCGTCATGGCCATCATGCACACCGAGTCCGCCTTCAACCCCAAGGCCGTCTCCCCGGTGCCGGCCTACGGGCTGATGCAGCTCGTCCCGCGGACGGGCGCCCTCGACGCCTACGCCGCCGTCCACGGGCGGAGGCGCATCCTCCCGCCCGCCTATCTGTATGATCCGCGGAACAACGTCGAGCTCGGCGCGGCCTACTTCTCCCTCATCAAGCGCGATTACCTGAAGAGCGTGAGACGCGAGCCCCACAACACCTACCTCGCCATCGCCTCCTACAACTGGGGCATCGGGAACATCCGCCGCGTCTTCCTGCGCGGCCGCGGCATCCGGGGCTTGGACGGCGGCCGCCTCCTGGAGCGCATCCTGCGCGGGGCGCCGCGTGAAACGCACGACTACCTCAGGCGGATCAACCGGCGCGAGCCGCTCTACCGATCATTGTTTTAAGAAAATGGGGGCGGATCTCCCCTCTCCGCCCGATAAGACCCGGGGGAGGGGTGCGCCCGAACGGCTAGAAGGAGGCCGGCGGGGGCTTCTGGAGGGTGAGGCGGAGAAACTCCTGGTAGTGCTTCTTCTCGATCAAGCCGTTGCCCGCCGCCTCGCACAGCTTGTAGGTGATCACGTCCATCTCGGCGCTCTTGCCCGTCATGCGGGCGAGGCGCTCCCTCTTGAACTCGATGCTCCGTTCGGCCTCGAGCGAGAGAACCGAGAGGATGCTCTGTATCCGCTGTTCGATGGTCAGCTCGCCCCCCTCGCCCGCGGGGGCGGACTCGGTGGACTCGGTCGTCGACCCGCTCGATCCGGCCCCGACGCGCAACTTGCCGCTCAGGGTCGTCGTGCTGGAGACGTCCGCGCCCGGGAGGACGCATCTGAGCGATCCGATCGTGACGATCTTGCGGGCGGAGGTTCCCCCGCCGCATCCGGCGAGGAGGGCGAGCGCACAGGCGGAGAGCAAGGCAGCTTTTTTCATTTTGAGGTCCCTTTCGGTTTCCCGGATTGCTTCTTCTGGATGGCGAGACCCTTCTGGAAGTATTTGTGGGCCTGCTTCTTGCGGCCCAGATCGAAGATGATCCATCCCAGACGAAGAAAGGCGCGGGCGTGATTCGGGTCCTTCTCGGTCACCCGTTTGTAGGTTTGGCTGGCGCTCACCCACTGGCGCAGCCCGTACTGCGCCTCGGCGAGCCCGAACAGGACGATGGGATCTTCCTTGTTCTCTTTCTCGGCGTCGCCGAAGTATTTGTGCGCCTCGGTGTAGACCTTGAGGGCGTCTTCCAGGCGGTCGGTCGCCTCGAGCACCTCGCCGAGCCGGGTGTAGGCCATGGCGCGGTCGGGCTGGAGCGTTTTCACGCGGCGGAAAAGGCGCTCCGCATCGCGGTGATTCTTGAAGGCGCGGGAGGGGTTCGTCTTCCCCTGGGCCTGGGCCTTGCGGAAGAGCACCTCGGCCAGGCCGAAGAGCACGTCCGGATTGTCGGCGTCCTGCTTCCGCCGCGCTTCGAGGGCGGCGCGGGCGAGGTCGTAGTCCTTCTTCTTGACCGCATTGCGCAGGGCGGGCAGGTCGGCGAAGAGGGAGCCCAGCTCGGGGTCGACGAGGTCGTCGTCGCTCGGCGGCCGCGTCCCGAAGAGCATCTTCGCGTCCTCGGGCCCGACGAGGGGCTCGCTCGCCCCGGCCGGCCCCCCGCCGCCCCCGGCGCTGGGGCCGAGGAGAATCCGCCGGACGAACTCCCGGTAGTGCCGCTTCGCGATGACCCCGTTCGCGGCCATCTCGCAGAGCTTGTAGGTCCAGATGTCGATCTCCTCGGCCCGGCCGCTTGCCTTGGCCTTTATCGCCGCCTTGGAGGCGATCTCGATTCCGCCCCCGACGCCGATGAACTGCTGGAGCTGGGCGTTGACCTTGAAGCCCGCTTCCTTGGAGATGTCCTCTCCCGGCTTGGTGCAGACCATCTTCCCGATCTTTTCGGTCTGCCGGCCCGACTTCGGAATCATGGCGCAGGCGGCCGCGGCGAAGAGGAGAATGATAAGGAGAATAGGGTGCGGTGGCGTGCGTCTCATGGCCGTCCCGTTTTCCAGAGAGCCGATGTTGGCGCCGGATTTCCTGTTGGGAATCTCCAATCGATTCTAGGGAGGTTTCCCCCTCCCGTCAATAGGATTCTCTCATACGCCCGGGCTTGCGGGGCGCCTCCTTCTCCCGCCCGCCTTAGCCGTCCGAATGGCGCGCCGGGGGGCGGGAACTCTCGTATAATGTTTCCCGCCCTCCTGCAACCCCGCCGGGGCCTGGATCTCCGCCGGCGGCCGGCTCCCCGAATGGGCCGGCGCGGGCGCTGTGAACGGCCCCGGGAGATTCCGCGGCGCAAAGTAGTGTAGAATGCCCCCGTCCCCCATGACCGGATCTTGATGAGGCGCACTCTGCTTTGATACGTCCCGCCGGAGGAGGCCGAGCCATGCGAAAGGGAACCGCCGCTCTGCGGATAAGCCAATGGACGCTCCCCGTCCTCTTCCTGGCCCTCCTTCTCGGCGCGGCCTCCCCGCCCGAGGCCCGCGGGGCGAGCCTGCGGAAGTTCATCTCGGGGGAGCTGCGCGTCACCTCCGACCCGCCCGGCGCGCGCGTCTTCCTGAACGACAACTTCATCGGCAAGACCATGCCGCGCCGCAGCCTCCGCGAGCGCAAGCTGAGGCCCGGGAAGCACTACATCCTGCGCCTGGAGAAGGAGGGCTACCAGACCTGGTGGACCCGCTTCCGCGTCGGGCGCTTCTGGGAGAAGAAGCGCCGCAAGCGGAAGTTCCACGTCACCCTGACGCGGGCGCCCGGCCAGGCGCGCGTCCCCTCGGTGGTGGATCTCACCTTCGAGGAGGGGGCGCGGGTGGCCGGCCGGATGGGACTGAGCCTGGAGGAGGCAGGGGAGGTCACCACCCGGGACCGCTCCCGGGCGGGGCGCATCGGGAGCCAATCGCCCGCGGCCGGGGCGCGCATCCAGCGGGGCGCGCTGATCCGGGTCAAGCTCTACCGCTACAGCGCGCCCGCGGGGAGCGGCGGGAGTCCGCCCCCCCCGGACGATGGTCGGGTGAAGGTCCCCTCCCTCCAGAATCTGACCGCCCGCGAGGCGCTCGCGGATCGGCTCCGCCCTCTGGGGCTCGGCATCCAGGTGGTGAGGCCCCGTGTGGAAACGAGGGATCGCAGCCTTGACGGCCGCATCGCGAGCCAGTCGCCGAAGGCGGGGACGCAGGTGGCGCGGGGGAGCGTCGTCCGGGTGCGGAAGTACAATTATGCGGGAGGCCCCCGGCAGGTGGCGGTCCCCTCCCTCATCCGAAAAACTCCCCGGGAGGCGCTGGCGCGGCTCCTCCGCCCGCTGGGCCTCGGCATCCAGGTGGTGGGGCGGGTGGAGACGAAGAACTGCTCCCAGAGGGGGCGCATCCAGGATCAGTCTCCCCGGCAGGGGACCCGTGTGCGGCGGGGCTCGGTCGTCCGGGTGAAGGTCTACCGCTACAAGGCGCCTCCAAGGGGGGCCGCGCAGAGGAACTGGGAAACCAAAGCCTGCATCCCGACTGCTCGCCAATTTCCGGTATCTGGAGTCATTGCGGGGCAGCTTTACGTCGTGGGCGGGAATGCGTTCCCCGCCCCATCACCAACGACGACCGCTCTTGAAGTATATGACCCGAGGACGGACACCTGGGACACGACCAAGGCGCCTGCCCCTACATCACGGGTTATGGCGGCCGGGGCAGCCATCAGCGGCAAGCTCTACGTCGCCGGGGGGTGTATTAATAGCGATTGTGGCCCTAAAGTCACGAACATCCTGGAGGTCTTCGATCCGGCTTCGAACACCTGGGCCACATTGACCCCCATGCCGAGGCCCAGACACACCGCGGCTGCTGGAGTGATTGGCGGCAGGCTTTATGTGATAGGAGGCAGTCCAGGATCTATTTGTTGCAGAACTCTGAAGACGCTGGTGGTCTTCGATCCGTCCGCCGGACCTTCCGGAACCTGGACCATATTGCCCTCCATGCCGACGGCGCGAGAAGGTTTGGCGGCCGGGGTGATTGGTGGCAAGCTTTACGTCGTAGGGGGCATTGTCCGCCCTGGGAATTATAGCTCTGCCGGCGCCTCAACGGGCGCCCTGGAGGTCTTCAATCCGGCCACCAACACGTGGACCACATTGGCCCCCATGCCGACGCCCAGGTGGGCGCACGCGGTGGGCGCAATTGGCGGCAAGCTTTATGTGGTTGGCGGTCGCCGTATTGACACCAGCAATCCGCGCGGCGACACCGGTGTGCTCCCGGTGGAAGTATACAATCCCAGAACCGGCGCCTGGTCCACTGACACCCCCATCCCCACGCCCCGCCAGCAGTTAGTCGCTGGGGTCATCAACGGAAAGCTCTATGCCGTGTCCGGCTATGGCAAGGGTGTGGGTTTGACCCCTGTTTTAGAGGTCTTCATGCCATGAGGCTGAGGCTGCCTTTGAAATCGTCGCGGCCATTGTGGAAAGCCTCCCGGGGGACGGACGGGCGGAAGTACCCCTGGGG
>JAZGDQ010000174.1:0-3330 GCA_036477985.1 bacterium | reverse complement strand
AACCACGCCCTTGTTTCCGTGCCGCCCGGCCATCTTGTCGCCCACCTGAAGCTTCCGCTTCATGGCCACGTACACTTTGACCATCTTGAGCACCCCGGGGGGCAGCTCGTCGCCCCGCTGGATCTTGTCGATCTTCTCCTCCAGGATGGATTCGAGAAGCTTGACCTGCTCCTCGGTGCGCTCGTGGATTTCACGCGCCTGGGCCGCCGCCGCCTTCGCGACCGGAACGCCGAGGAGTTGGGCGCCGCTCACCTGGGCGAGGGCGGCCGCGTTGATGGCGGCGCCCTTGGAGGCGAGGGTTTCGCCCGAATCCGGGTGGGCGAAACGGGCCGAGGCCGACTTGCCCGCCAGCAGCCCCCGGATGCGACCGTCGCACTCCTCGCGCAGGATGCGGATCTCGTCTCCGTAGTCCTTCTCGAGGCGGGAGATGTCCTCCTCCTCGATGGCGAGGGTGCGCGGGTCCTTGTTCAGGCCCCTTCGGGTGAAGACCCGGACCTCGACAACGGTGCCCTCGATGCCGGGAGGCACCCGGAGGGAGGAGTCGCGCACGTCGCCCGCCTTCTCGCCGAAGATGGCGCGGAGGAGCTTCTCCTCGGGGCTGAGCTGGGTCTCCCCCTTGGGGGTGATGCGGGCCACGAGGATGTCTCCCGGCCCCACCCGGGCGCCGACGCAGGAGATGCCGCTCTCATCGAGATTGCGGAGCGCCTCCTCCCCCTGATTCGGGATGTCGCGGGTGATCTCCTCGGGCCCTTGCTTCGTGTCGCGCGCCTCGATCTCGAACTCCTCGATGTGGATGGAGGTGAAGATGTCCTCCTTCACCACCTTCTCGGAGATGACGATGGCGTCCTCGAAGTTGAAACCGTTCCAGGGCATGAAGGCCACGAGCATGTTCCGCCCGAGGGCCAGCTCCCCCTGGTCGGTGGAGAATCCGTCGGCGATGACCTCGCCCTTCTTCACCCCCTGGCCCACCTCCACGATCGGCTTCTGGTTGATGCATGTGTTCTGGTTGGACCGGCGGTACTTCACCAGGTTGTGGATGTAGACCCCCTGGTCGCGGCCGCTCCCCTCCTCCGGGTTGTCGGCGCGAATGACCACCCGCGTCGCGTCCACCCCGACGACCTTTCCGTCGCACTTGGCCAGCACGACGTTGCCCGAGTCGCGGGCCGCGATGGCCTCCATCCCGGTGCCCACGAAGGGCGCCTCTGTCCGCAGCAGGGGGACGGCCTGGCGCTGCATGTTCGAGCCCATCAGGGCGCGGTTCGCGTCGTCGTTCTCGAGGAAGGGGATGAGCGCGGTGGCGATGCTCACGAGCTGCTTGGGCGAAACGTCCATGTAGTCGACCTGATCGCGGGGCACCATCACGAACTCCCCGCTCGTGCGGGCCGAGATGAGCTCGTTGACGAGCTGCCCCTTGGCGTCGATCGCGGCGTTCGCCTGGGCGATCTTGTACTTGTCCTCGTCGATGGCCGAGAGGAACTCGACGGTGTCGGTCACCCGGCCCCCGACCACTTTGCGGCAGGGGGTCTCGATGAAGCCGTACTCGTTCACCCGGGCGTAGGTGGAGAGGCTGGCGATGAGGCCGATGTTCGGACCCTCGGGCGTCTCGATGGGGCAAATGCGCCCGTAGTGGGTCGGGTGAACGTCGCGCACCTCGAAGCCGGCGCGGTCCCGGGTGAGCCCCCCCGGCCCCAGAGCCGAGAGGCGGCGCTTATGGGTGATTTCCGAGAGCGGGTTCGTCTGGTCCATGAACTGGCTGAGCTGGCTCGACCCGAAGAACTCCTTGATGGCCGCGGTGACCATCTTCGAGTTGATGAGGTCGCGGACCGCGGTCTCCTGGAGGTCGACGATGCCGAGGCGCTCGCGGATGGCCCGCTCCATCCGCACCAGCCCCACCCGGAACTGGCTCTCGAGAAGCTCGCCCACCGAGCGCACCCGCCGGTTGCCCAGGTGGTCGATGTCGTCCACCGAGCCCTGGCCGTGGCGCAGCTCGATGAGGTAGCGCACGACCGCGATGACGTCGTCCACGGTGAGGGTGCGCTGATCGAGCTGGAAATTCAGGCCCAGCTTCGTGTTCAGCTTGAGGCGCCCGATGCGGGAGAGATCGTAGCGCTTGGCGTTGAAGAAGAGGTTCTCGAACAGGGTGCGGGCGGTGTCCTTCGTCGGAGGGTCGCCCGGCCGCAGGCGCTTGTAGATCTCCACGAGGGCGTCCTCGGGGAGCTCGCACTTGTCGCCCGTGAGGGTGTCGCGGATGGTGCGGTCGGTCCCCACGCCCGAGACGTAGAGAAGCGGAATTCGGGCGACCTTCACCTCGCGGAGCTTGGCCAGCACCTCGGCCGTGATCTCGGTGTTGGTGTCGAAGAGCATCTCGCCCGTCTCGGGATCGGCGATGGGCTGGGCGATGATGCTCCCCACGACCTCCTCGTCCTTGAGGTCGAGCGTCTCGACTCCGGCCGCCTGCATCTTGCGCAGGGCGGCGCGGGTGAACTTGCGGCCCGCCTTGAGGATGAGTTCGCCCGTATCGGGCAGGACGATGTCCTCGAGAATGCGCTGGTTCACCATCAGCTCGCTGATGTTCTTGAAGAAGGTCTTGCGCTTCTCGTCGAAGAGGATGTCTTCGCTCTGGTAGAAGGAGTTGAGAACGTCGTCCTTCGAGAGGCCGAAGGCGCGCAGCAGAACCGTGACCGGGAGCTTGCGCCGCCGGTCGATGCGCACGTAGAGGAGGTCCTTGCTGTCGAACTCGAAGTCGAGCCAGCTTCCGCGGTAGGGGATGAGGCGCGCCGTGAAGGCGGGCCTTCCCGAGGTCTTGGTCTTGTCGAGGCTGAAGAAGGCCCCCGGGGAGCGGTGCATCTGGCTCACCACCACCCGCTCGGTCCCGTTGATGATGAAGGTGCCGTTCTCGGTCATCAGGGGAATCTCGCCCAGATAGACTTTCTGCTCCTTCACCTCCTTGACGCGCCGCTCCTTGGTCTCCTCGTCCTTCTCGTAGGAGGTAAGGCGGAGCAGGACGCGGATCGGGGCGACGTAGGTCATCCCCCGCTGGCGGCACTCGTCGGCCTCGTGCTTTTGACGGCAGTAGACCTCGTTGCCGTTCTCGTCAATCACCCCGGGCGCGCCCAGGCCTTCGTACTCCTCGCCGCCCCCCTCCCAGATTCCGATCTCGTAGCCGAGATACTCCATCACCACGGTTTCGCGCGAGTCGGTGATGGGGAAGATGCTGCGGAAGACGCCCTCGAGGCCCTCGTCCTGGCGGCGGTCCTTGGCCTTCGCCTCCCACTGCAGAAACCTGTTGTAGGAGAAAATCTGGATGTCGATAAGATTGGGGATATCGAT
>JAZGDQ010000173.1:0-5682 GCA_036477985.1 bacterium | reverse complement strand
TCGTTGTGCTTGCCGCTCACCCGGAGGCACTTCTGGGAGCTCGTCGCGCGGTTGAAGTCCCGCTTCTCCACCCCGGTGAAGACGTCCTTGAACTGGACCATCCCCGCGTTCGTGAAGAGAAGGGTGGGATCGTTGTGCGGAACGAGGAGGGAGCTGCGCACGATGCGGTGCCCTTTCCCGGCGAAATAATCGAGGAAACTCTGCCGGACCTCATTACCGGTCATCTCGGACCGCTCCTTTCGGCTTCTTCGGCGCCCGCCGCCGGCCGCGCGCGGGCTTTCCCTTCCCCGCCTTCGATTTGCGCGCCCCCTTCCCTTTCGGGTGGACCACCTCGACGCCCTCGATGACGATCCGCTCGCCGCCCAGCTCGATCACCTTCTGGGTGCGCCGGTATATCACTTTTTCCTGAAACGCGCCGCCCGTCTCGAACACCTCGTCCCGCGCCCGGAGGATGTCCCCTGTTTTCGACTCCTCCGCTTTCTCGGCCTCCGCCGTTTTCTTTGCCTCCTCCTCCGGCTCCGAGCCCGGCTTCACGAGGTCGAGGCAAACGCCCCCTCCCCGGGGAACGGCCGCGCGCACCTCCCAGCCGCGCAGCGTGAAGGGCTGGCCCGCGGACCCGCCCTCCGGGCCGAGGTACTGGATGCGCAGCCCCCGCCGGGTCCGCTCGGCGCGGATTCCCCCCTCGGGGTTGCACAGCCGGAGGTCCCGCCCCTCCCCGGCGCGGGCGCCGCCCCCCGCGGGGAGCAGAACCGCCGCGGCCAAGAGGACGCCGGCCGCCCGGCAGGGCTCAGATCTGCGCGCTTTCCGCATAGAGGCCAAACACATCGCGCATGGCGTCGGAGATCTCCCCGACGGTGGCCTGCGCCTTCACCGCCGCCAGGATGTGGGGAAGCAGGTTCCCCCCTCCGCCCGCGGCGAGGCGCACGGCCTCGAGCCGCTCGGAGACGGCGGCCCCGTCGCGGTTCAGGCGCAGGGCGGAGAGGCGCCCTTTCTGCTCGGCCTCGACCTCGGGGCGAATCTGGAGGGTGGGGATGGGGATCTCCTCCTCCGCCTGATGGCGGTTCACCCCCACGACGACGATCCGCTCCTCCTCCACCGCCCGCTGGTATTCGTAGGCGCTGTCCTGAATCTGGCGCTGCACCCAGCCCTCCTCGATGGCCCGGAGCATCCCGCCCATCTCGTCGATGCGGCCGATGAGCGCCTCGGCCCGTCTCTCGATCTCGTCCGTGAGCGCCTCGATGGCGTAAGAGCCGGCGCACGGGTCCACCGTGCCGGTCACCTGGCTCTCCTCGGCGATGAGCTGCTGGGTGCGCAGGGCGAGGCGGACCGCCTCCTCGGTCGGGAGGGAGAGGGCCTCGTCCATCGAGTTCGTGTGGAGGGACTGCGCCCCCCCGAGGACGGCCGCCATCCCCTGGAGGGCGACGCGCACGACGTTGTTCCAGGGCTGCTGGGCCGTAAGGGCGCTGCCCGCCGTCTGGGCGTGGAAGCGGAGCATGCACGCCTTCTCCGAGCGCGCGCCGAACCTATCGCGCATGATGCGCGCCCAGAGCCGCCGGGCGGCGCGGAACTTGGCGATCTCCTCGAGGAAGTGGTTGTGCACGTTGAAGAAGAAGGAGATCTGGCTGCCGATCTCGTCCACCGCGAGCCCGGATTCAACGGCCGCCCCCACGTAGGCGATGGCGTCGGCGAGGGTGAAGGCCACCTCCTGGACGGCCGTCGAGCCGGCCTCGCGGATGTGGTAGCCGCTGATCGAGATGGCGTTCCACCTCGGCGCCCGCTCCTTGCAGAAGGCGATGGTGTCGGTGATGAGGCGCATGCTCGGGCCGAGGGGATAGATGTAGGTCCCCCGGGCGATGTACTCCTTGAGGATGTCGTTTTGAATCGTGCCGCGGAGCTTCTCGGCGGGGATGCCGCGCCGCTCGGCCACGGCGATGTAGAGGCAAAGGAGAACGGCCGCCGTGGCGTTGATCGTCATCGAGGTGGAGATCCGGTCGAGGGGCAGCCCCTCGAGGAGGAGGTCCATATCCTCGATGGAGACGATCGACACCCCCACCTTCCCCACCTCCCCGTGGGCGAGGGGATGGTCGGGATCGTAGCCGATCTGGGAGGGCAGGTCGAAGGCGACCGAGAGGCCCATCTGTCCCCGGTCGAGGAGGTAGTGGAAGCGCTCGTTGGTCTCGCGGGCGGTCCCGAAGCCGGCGTACTGGCGCATCGTCCAGAGGCGGCCGCGGTACATGTCCGGCCGGATGCCCCGGGTGTAGGGGAAGACCCCCGGGCGCCCGATGCGCTCCTCGAAGCCGTCCGCGGGAAGGTCCTCGGGCCCGTAGACGCTCTTGAGGGGGATGCCCGAGGGGGTGGCGAACTCCTTCTCCTCCGGGAGGATCTCCTCCCCGGCGGTCCGGACGCCGCTCGTGCTGGGCTCGGCCATGGCTCCCTCCCGCGGGCAGGGCCGCCCTCCGCCCCCGCCGCGGATTTCGGCGCCCGGCCCGCGTTTCCGCCCTTCGCCGGGAGGCGCCAGAAGGGGGAAAAATAGCACATCCGCCCCGCGGGCCGCCAGTTTCCCGCCGCGGGGCCGATTCCCGGAGCGTTCCAAAATCAATGCCTTCGGGCTAAGATTCCCCCATGAGCCCGGAGCCTCTGCCCCTCTTTGCGCTGCAAGTCGTCCTCCTCCCCGGGGAGCCCCTCCCGCTCCACATCTTCGAGGAGCGCTACAAGCAGATGATCGGGGAGTGCCTCGAGGAGGAAGCCCCCTTCGGGGTGGTTCTGGCCGAGGTCCGCGGCGCCCGGCAGGTCGGCTGCACGGCTCTGATCGAGGAGGTCATCGAGAAGTTTTCTGACGGGCGGATGAACATCCTCACCCGGGGGGAGCGCCGCTTCCGGATCCTGCGCACCTCGCAGGATCGCCCCTACACCTCCGGCGAGGTGGAATACTTCGAGGACGCCCACGAGCCGCCCTCCTACGACCTCGCCGGGCGGCTCCTCACCGCGCTCGGGGAGAGGACGGTAAAGGGGCTCGCCCTGCCCGAGGAGGTCCGCAAAGACCCCGCCCGCCTCTCCTTCGTCCTCGGCGCCGCCCTCAAGTTGACTCTTGCCAAGAAGCAGGAGCTGCTCGAATCCACCTCGGCGCGCGAGCGCCTCAACCTGATCCTCAAAGCCCTGGAGGAGGAGGGGGAGCAGAGCGCCCGGCGCGAGGAGCAGAAGAAGTCTGCCGCCCGGAACGGGCATCCCTAGCTGTGAAATCTAAATAGGCTGTTCAAAAGAGCGAACCGCCGGGCGGTGGCGCCCGTAAGGTGGCGCCCGTAAGAGCGCCCGGGGGCTCATCCCTTCCGATCGCTCTCCCGGAAGGCGATTCGCTCGATCGAGAGGGCGCGGCCCGAGTCCGCGTCCGCCTCGATGAGGACGCCGTTGAGCTGCCCCTCCCCGCCGCCCGGATCGACGCGCCGCTGCACCCCGGTGAGGAAACGCTCCAAGGCGGGCCGCACCTCGACCCCGATCACCGAGTCGGCCGGGCCGGTCATCCCGGCGTCGGAGAGATAGGCCGTCCCCCCGGGGAGGACGCGCTCGTCGGCGGTCTGGATGTGGGTGTGGGTGCCGAGGAGGGCGCTCACCCGGCCGTCGAGATGCCACCCCAGGGCGACCTTCTCGCTCGTCGCCTCGGCGTGAAAGTCCACGAGGATCACCCGCGCCTCGGCGCCCAGATCGGCCAGGATGCGGTCGGCCGCCCGGAAGGGACACTCCACCGGGGGCATGAAGAGGCGGCCCATCAGGTTGACGACGGCGACCGGGCCGGCGGGCGTCTTCTGGACGAAGACCCCGCTCCCGGGAACGCCCGCCGGGTAGTTGGCGGGCCGCAGCAGGCGGGGCTCCCGGAGGAGGAGGTCTCCCACCTCCTTGCGGCGCCAGATGTGGTTCCCCGAGGTGATGACGTCGGCGCCGGCTTGGAAGAAGTCCTCGGCGATCTGGGAGGTGATGCCGAACCCCCCCGCCGCGTTCTCCCCGTTCACGACGCACAGATCGGCCTCGTGCTCGCGCCGGAGGGCGGGCAGGTGATGGTCCAACACCCGGCGGCCGACCTTTCCGTTGACGTCCCCGATGAAGAGGATTTTCACCGCGGAATCAGTGCGCCGTGGCCGTGTGGCGCGTCTCCCGAATGACGGTGACGAGGATCTCGCCCGGGTAGGTCCGCTCGCTCTCGATCCGCTTGGCGATGTCGCGCGCCAGGAAGGTGGCCTGGGCGTCGCTGATCTCGTCGGGCACGACGGCGACGCGGATCTCGCGCCCCGCCTGGATGGCGAAGCATTTCTCCACGCCCTTGAAGGACTCGGCGATCTTCTCCAGCGCCTCGAGGCGCTTGATGTAGCTCTCCACCATCTCGCGCCGCGCCCCCGGCCGGGCCGCCGAGAGGGTGTCGGACGCCTTCACGAGGATGGCTTCGATGCAGTTCGCCTCCTCGTCCTCGTGGTGGGAGACGATGGCGTTGAGGACCTCGGGCGGCTCGTTGTAGCGCTTGGCCAGATCGTAGCCGATCTGGACGTGGGAGCCCTCGATCTCGTGAGTGGCGGCCTTCCCGATGTCGTGGAGGAGCCCGGCCCGCTTGGCCATCGTCGAGTCGATGCGTAATTCGCTGGCCATCATCCCCGCAAGGTGGGCAACCTCGATGGAGTGCTTCAGCGCGTTTTGGCTGTAGCTGGTGCGGTAGTGCAGGCGCCCGATCAGCTTCACCAGCTCGGGGTGAATCCCCTCCAGCCCCAGCTCGAAGACAGCCTGATCGCCCGCCTCCTGGATCCGCCGGCCGACCTCCTGCTTTGTCTTCTTGACCACGTCCTCGATCCGCCCGGGGTGGATCCGCCCGTCCGAAACGAGGGCCTCGAGCGCCAAGCGGGCCGTCTCGCGCCGGACCTTGTCGAAGCCCGAGACGACGACGGCCTCGGGCGTGTCGTCGATGATGATGTCCACCCCGGTCGCCATCTCCAGGGCGCGGATGTTCCGCCCCTCGCGGCCGATGATCCGCCCCTTCATCTCGTCGGAGGGAAGGTCCACCACGCTGATGGTCGTCTCGGCCACGTGGTCGCCCGAGTAGCGCTCCACCGCCAGGGCGAGGATCTGCCGCGCCTGCCGGTCCACCGTCTCCTTGGCCTCGCGCTCCATCCGCTGGATGTCGGCCGCGATGTCCTGCTTCGCCTCCTCGACGTAGCGATCCATCAGCTCCTTCTTGGCGTTCTCCGCGCTCATGCCGGCGACCTCCTCCAGCTTGCGCAGCTCCTGCCCCTGAAGCTCCTTGTAGCGCGCCGCCTCCTGGCGGACCTCCTCCTCCCGCCCGGCCAGGCTCCGCTCGCGGCCCTCGACGGAGAGCTCCTTGGCGTCGAGCGACTCGCGCCGCTTGTCCAGCGCCTCCTCGCGCTGAAGGAGCCGGCGCTCCATCCTCTGGATCTCGTCGAGGCGCGACTGGTTCTGCCGCTCCAGCTCCTCGCGGTGGCGCAAGAGCTCGGCGCGGTGGGCGACCTCGGCCTCCTTGCTCCGGCGGCCCAGATCCTCCTCGGCCGACCGCTCCATCTCCCGGATGCGCTCCTCGAACTCCCCGCGCACGCGGGCGATCTCGCCCTCCAGCTTCCGGCCCGACACCTTCATCACGATCAAAGCGGCCAGAACAGCCCCTACGGCCGCCGCAATAAGAACAGGCGC
>JAZGDQ010000172.1:0-3981 GCA_036477985.1 bacterium | reverse complement strand
GCGGGGGGCGCGCTCGCAGGGCGTCTCCTAACAAACACACGAAGCGCCTCAGCCGGGAGGAGTCTTCGTCCCTCCGTCCACCCTTGCGCGCAGGCGCCACCCCTGTGGCGCCACCCCGAATTTCCTGCACCTGCCCCGCGACGAACATCCACTACCCTTCTCCTCATCGGGGCGCCTCCTCTGGGGGCCTCCGGCCCCACCTGCGGAATGTGCGTCACGCTGGGGGAGGTGGAGATGGAAATGGTCCGGAAGGATGCGGGAGTTCGGGGCAGGGGTCTGCGTGTTGCGCCGGTGGGCACCGCCGGCGGGGCGGGCGCCCCGGTCCCGTTTTCTGAATGGCGGAAAATGGCGGCTAAAGACCGATTTAAAAATATTTCGCGGTGCGCGGCCTTTCTACTCCCCGACGATCTGGACCTCGACCCTTCTCTCGCGCGGGCGGTTGTCGAAGTCGATGAGGACGATCTGCTGCCAGGTCCCGGCGAGGAGCCGGCCCTCGCGCACGGGCATCGAGAGGCTGGGCCCGAGGAGGGCGGCGCGCACGTGGGCGAAGCCGTTCCCGTCCCCCCAGCGCGCGTCGTGGGCGTAGGCGGCGCCCTCGGGGGCGAGGCGGGCGACGGCCTCCTTGAGGTCGTTCACCGCGCCCGGCTCGAACTCGATGGTGGTCACCGAGGCCGTCGAGCCCGGGACCGAGACGACGACGATTCCCTCCCGGACCCCGCTGCGGCGAATCGCGCCCTCCACCTCGCCCGTCACGTCGTGGACGTCGGCGAAGCCCCGGGTGGCGATCTGAAACGTGTGCCCGAATACGGCCATCGGCTCTCCCTCCCTTTGCGAGGCCGGGTGCGGGACGCCCTCTCTCCCGGCGCCCGCCAGCCCGCGTCCGGCGCCTGCCGGCCCGCGTCCGGCGCCCGCCGGCCCGCGATCCCCCAACGCCCGCCCTTTGCGGACGGGGCGGGTTCGTGCGAAATTGAACGAAGCTCCCTCGTTATACACGAGGCCCGCCTGCCCGGCGCGGGGCCGGCGGGGGGGAAAACCCATTCCCCCTCCCCAACCCTCCCCCGGCCTGCGACGAGCTACCCTCGGCCTGACTTCGGACTTCGGCGAGCTCAGCCGAGCCGCGAGCTACCCTCGGCCTGAGCTCGGGTCGAAGGCAGTCGAGCCGAGCTCGGGTCGAAGGCAGTCGAGCGAGGGGGGAGGTGGCGCCCGCAAGGGCGACCGCGGGGGTCTCATCCCGAACATTGCAGCGCCTCCCCTCTCCCCCGTTTGCGCCGCCGGGCGGCGGCGGGGATAATGGCGGCTCGGGGCTCTCGCCCCGCTTCATCCCGTAGGTGGCTTCTTCCAAAAGCCGGGGCCATTTCGGCAAGAGGAGTCCGTCCCATGTCCAGCATCCGCCATCCCACCCGCACCTGGTTCGGCGCCGGCACGGTCGAGAAGCTCAAGGAGGAGACCGCGGCCCTGGGGGCGAAGAGCGTCCTCCTCTTCACGGACAAGGGGGTGCGCGGCGCGGGGGTGACGGACATGGCCGTCGCGCCCATCCGCGCGGGGGGGGCCGAGGTGACCGTCTACGACGGCTGCCCGCCCGAGCCCGCCATCGCGGACCTCGAGGCGGCCCACGCCGCCTACAAGGGGGGCGGCTTCGACCTCGTCGTGGGCGTGGGCGGGGGCAGCTCCCTCGACATGGCCAAGTCCATGGGCGCGCTCCTGGGCGGCACCGGCGCCCCGCGCGACTACCTGGGGGTCGACCTCCTGCCCGGGCCGGGCGCGCCCACCTTCCTCGTCCCCACCACGAGCGGGACCGGGGCCGAGGCCACCCCGAACGCCATCTTCTCTGTGCCCGAGCAGCAGGTGAAGCTCGCCATCGTGAGCACCCACATCATCCCCGCCGTCGCGATCGTGGACCCGGCCCTCACCCTGAGCTGCCCGCCCAAGGTGACGGCCGCCGCCGGGGTGGACGCCTTCACCCACTGCATGGAGTCGTTCGTGAACCCCGCCTCCTCCTCCCTGAGCGAGCTCTACAGCGTCCGGGGGATGGAGCTCATCGCGGGCGCCCTGCGCCGCGTCTGCGAGGACGGGAGCGACCTCGCGGCCCGCACCGACATGGCCCTCGGCTCCCACTACGGCGGCGTCACCCTGACGAGCGCGGGCGCGGGGCCCATCCACGCCCTGGCCTATCCCCTCGGGGCGCGCTTCCACATCCCCCACGGGGTGAGCAACTCCCTCATGTTCTCCCACGTCGTCCGCTTCAGCTGCGCGGCGGCGCCGGAGAAGTTCGCCCGCGTCGCCCAAATTCTCGGGGAGGACACCTCCGGCCTCTCGGCCGGGGACGCGGCCGAGCGCGCAGTCGGCGCGGTGGAGCGCCTGTGCCGGGACTGCGGCGTGCCCACCCGGCTGAGCGAAGTGGACGTGCCCGCCCACGTCATCCCGGAGCTGGCCGAGGCCGCCCACAAGCTCGATCGCCTCCTCGACGGCGGCCCGAAGAAGCCCACGCTGGAGGAGATCGAGGCGATCTACCGGGCCGCCGCATGAGCCCCGGCCGCACGGGAGGCGCCCTCCCCTCCCTCTCGGACGCACTGGGCCTCGCCCCCGGCCACCTCGTCGCCATCATGGGCGCGGGGGGGAAGGCGACGGTGATGAAGCGCCTCGTGCGCGAGCTGCTCGACGCGCGCACGCCGGTGCTCGTGACGGCGACCACCAACCTCCACTCCCTCGGGGAGGCGGGCGGCCCCTCCCTCCTGCTGAGCGAGGAGGGGCGCGAGAGCGTGGACGCCGCCGAGCGCGAGTGGGCCGCGCGGGGGCCCATCATCTGGGTGGAGAAGAAGCTGCCCCAGAACATGTTCCGGGGCCTCCCGCCCGAGGAGGTGGCGGCGCTGCACGAGAAGGGCTTCGGCGGCGTCCTGGTGGCCAAGACCGACGGGGCGCGCAAGCGGCTCATCAAGGCGCCCGGGGAGGGCGAGCCCGTCCTCCCGCGGACGGCGACCCACGCCCTCGTCGTCCTCGGGCTGAACGCCATCGGCCGGCCCGCCGGGCCCGACATCATCCACCGCTTCGATCTCGCCTGCCGGCTTGCCGACCTCGCGCCGGGCCAGCCCATCGAGGCGCGCCACCTCGCCGCCCTGGCCAGCCATCCGGAGAGCTATCCGGGCCGGCTGCCCGCGGGGATGAAGCGCGCCCTCTACCTCAGCCATTGCATCGGGGAGGAGGGCCTGCGCCGCGCCCGCGCGGTGTGGGAGGGGGTTCCGCCCGATTGCTACGACCTGCGCCTCGCCGGCGACACCGTCGAGGGGCGCTTTCACCTTTGCGGGGAGGAGTCATGATAGGGCCGGAGGCGCTCCGGGCGCGGCTCGCGCCGCGCCGCGCGGAGATGATCGAGGAGCTGCGGCGGGTGGTCTCCATCGACTCGCCCACCTTCTCCGCCGCGGGGGAGGCCCCCGCCGTGGGGACGGCCCCCGCCACTGGGTCGGCCCCCGCCGCGGGGGCGGTAACCGCCCCAGGCACAACCGAGGTGGCCGCCTCCTTCGGGCCGCGCTACGCCGCGCTCGGCGCCGAGGTGGAGACCCTGCCCGGCTCGCACGGCACGGGGGATCACCTCCTCGTCCGCTTCCGGGGGAGCCGGGCCGGGGGCCCCAAGATCTTCATCATCGGCCACTGCGACACGGTGTTCCCCGAGGGGGAGGCCGCGCGGCGCCCCTTCACGGTGGAGGGCGAGGTCGGCCGCGGGCCGGGCGTCGCGGACATGAAGGGGGGGCTCGTCACCTGCCTCTTCGCCATGGAGGCGCTCATGGCCGAGGGTTTTGGGGATTTTGGCGAGATCGTCATCCTCTACGACACGGACGAGGAGCGGGGGAACCCCTCCTCGCGCGCCCACATCGAGGCGCTGGGGCGGGACGCGGCGGCGGCCCTCATCCTCGAGCCCGCGCGGCGGGACGGCTCCCTCGTCACCAGCCGGCGGGGGAGCTTTTACGGGGAGATGCGCGTGCGCGG
>JAZGDQ010000171.1:0-4344 GCA_036477985.1 bacterium | reverse complement strand
TTCTTGGCTTTTTCCTTGACCTTCTTGGCCGCCGCCTTGGCTTTCTTGGCGGCCGCTCTGGCTTTCCTGGCCGCCGCCGCCTTGGCCTTCTTGGCTTTATCCTTGATCTTCTTGGCGGCTGCTTTGGCTTTGCACTTCACATCCCACTTCTTGCACTTCTTGGCCGCCGCCACCTGGGGCGTGACGATGGGCTCCGTGGAGGCCGCGAAGAGAAAAGCGACAGCCAGGCCGAGAATCTTCATCTTGTTGGACATGGGAGGTCCTCCTCTGGGAAAAGAGCCAGACGAAACCACCGCGAAAACCAGAATACGAGATGAGATTCAGTATAGGCGCCGGAGATATAATTTACAATGACAAAACCAAAATGGACCGGAATTATGCGACAATGCCATCCGTTTTTCAAATTTCGCCCAATTCACCCTTCCTCGGGCGGCGCCTCTCACAGGGATGGGCATCAAGTGCGCTGAAAGACACCTCTGAGGCGGCTCCTACAGCCAAAATCACGGCGCATAAGCGGTTTTCTCCTTTTCGGCGCGATCCCTTCTCCCCCAGACCCAACACCGCTTGCAGCCCCGCGGCAAGGTCTTGAGAAACGCGCCCGCCGGATCGGGGATTCGGCGCCGGGGAGGGGCCGACAGAAGGATCACCGAAGTGCGCGGGGGCCGGCGCCGCAGGCCCGCCCGGGAAAGGGGGGCAAGGGGGGGAGCTTACGCCGAGAACTGCGCCCTCATGCCCGGGTGGCGGCGCCAGTAGTAGGTCCCCATGGCGGCGACGGCCAGGAGGTGGGCGATGAAGATGTCGGGGATCGAGAGGGCGTTGAGGATGACGCCCGCCGCCAGGACGCTCATGAAGGTGAACCAAATACCCAGGGCGGCGAGGAGGGAGAGGATGAAGAGGCCGTAGTCGGGGTCGCGGTCGGCGATGTCCATCAGCCGGGCGCCGACGATGCCGATGCCGGCGAAGGTCGCCCCGTGAATCAAGCTGAAGACGACGACCATGCCGAAGGAGAAGGGGACCGATTGCCCCGGCGCGATTCCCGCCCCGCCGCGGAGGAGGCCGAAGACGGCGGTTCCCAGGATGCTGGGCGTGTTGAGCGGGCGCCCCTGGAGGGTGTCGACGATGAGGAACCACAGGGCGATGCTGACGGCCCCGATGACGCCCGCGACGATCCCCTCGCGGAGGACGGCGGGATCGCCCCACGCGCCCTGCGCCCCGGTCCGCTCCGCCATGCCCCCGCCTCCTCCGTCAAACCGCACCGCCCAAGCCCGCCTTCCAACATGCCGCCCGCCGAGAGTGAATGGATTATAGCATAATAAAATGGAGGGTTCTGAGGGGAAAGGCTGGGGATCTTCGCGGCTTGTTGACGCGCTTTGGGCGGGGCGAAAGGTGTTGCGAGAGTTCAGCTTCGAATTTTGACAGAACCGGTTTCGCATCGAACCAGATGGTGCCCCCTGGGTGACTCGAACACCCGACCTACGGATTAGGAATCCGTCGCTCTGTCCGGCTGAGCTAAGGGGGCGCGTGCGGGCGCGCGCGGGGGCCGCCCGGATCCGGTGGGGATTATGTCCAAAAGGTCGGCGGGCGTCCATGCCCGAGTCGGGCAGCCATTCGCCGACGGAGGGGAGAGCGATCCCCCAAAGGGGAGGGGAGGAGCGGAGGAGGGGAGTCGAAGGCGGCGCGCCCCTCAATCCCGAAAGTCGTCGCGCACGTCGGGCCCCGCCATGGCGACGCCGATGGGCGCGAGGGTGTGGCGGATCCGCAGGGCGTCCTCGTGATGGGCGAGGACCTCCCCGAGGCGCTTGTAGGCCTGGGGCGCCTCGTCCGTGTCCGCCCCCCGGAGGATGACCCCGCGCGCCTTGACGGCGGCGTTCATGTCCTGACGCGTGATCAATCCCCCCTTTCGGATCACCTGCCCGCGCTTCGTCCGCATCCTCCGGCCGGCCGCCTTCGTGCGGCTCATGGTGCGCCCGGCGCCGTGGACGGTGGAGCGCAGCAGGCGCCCGGCGCCCTCGGTGTCCACCCCCTCGGCGATGACGGAGATGTCGCCCATCGAGCCGCCGATGAAGGAGAGCTGGCCCGGCCAGGCGGGGGTCGCCCCCTTGCGCACGACGACGAAGGTCTCGCCCCCGTGCGTCTCCTCCCAGGCGAAGTTGTGGTGGTTGTGGACCTCGAAGAGGGGCTCCGCCCCGAGGATCTCCAGGACGCGGCGGCAGACGTAGTCGCGCCCGGCGTAGGCGTAGCGGCCCGCGAGGTTCATGGCCGCCATGTAGTCCTGCCCGACGGGGGAGGCGAGGGAGAGGACGGAGGCCGGCGCATTCATGTCCTCGCGGCCGGGCCGCGCGCCGAACTCCTTCCCCTTGGCGAGGTTGAGGAAGCCTGTGCAGGTCTTGTGCCCCAGCCCCCGGGAGCCGAAGTGGACCCCGATCCACAGGGAGCCGTCCTCGTCCTCGAAGAGGTCGACGTAGTGGTTGCCCGAGCCGATGGTGCCGAGCTGGGCCATGGCGAGGTCCCGGAGCCGCCCCAGGGCCGGGATGTCCCGCCAGACGGGGTCGTCGAAGAGATCGTGCCCGACCGGGCGGGGATTGCGGCGGCCCATGCCGAATTCGAGGCCGCCGTGGATGGCTTCCATGATCCGGACGAGATCGGGGCGAACGTCCGCGGCCCGCAGGTTGGTCCGCACCGCCTTGTTCCCGCAGGCGATGTCGTAGCCGACCCCGCTCGGGCTGACGGCGTTGCGGTAGGCGATGACCCCGCCGATGGGCATGGAGTAGCCCAGGTGGTGATCGGCGCACAGGACGCCCGCCGCGGCCTCCTCGTCCTCCAGGCAGCGGCGGATCTGCCCGAGGGCTCCCTCGTCCACCGGCGCGCCCCGGACTTCGAGGGGCTTCTCTTCCATATGCCGCCTCCACGGTCCCGGGCGGGACTGGCGGGTCCCAGGCGGGACTGACGGGTCCCAGGCGGGACTGACGGGTCCCAGGCGGGACTGACGGGTCTCAAGCGGAACGCGCGCGCGCCCCGCGCGACGGGCGCCCTCCGGGAATGCGCTCTTCAGCCCGGACCCGCACAGCTCTCCGCCGCCGTCCGTCTCGCTCGGATTCTACAAGGGGAGCCTTGGATGTCCCAGGGGAGATGGGGGCGGGGTGCGAGGGGGGGAATGGGGGAAGCTACGTTAGTTTACATAATATATCTTATCAGCCTTAACCGTGCAGGGGAGTTTCGCCCGTAACCCGTTCATTTCCAGCGCTATCGCGCCAGTTTCTTCATTCTCTTTCGAACTTCGGAATTCAGGTACGGGCTCCTCGGGTACTTCTGACTCAGCGTCTCGTAGGCCTTGAGGGCCTCGGTGGGCCGCCCCTCCTGCTCGTGGCACTCCCCCATGGCGATGTAGAGGTCCTCGGCGTTGAGGACGCCCGGCTTGGCGAGGATTTCCTGCCAGACGGGAAGCGCTTCGCCGCACTTCTTCTGGGCCGCGAGGCCGGCCGCCAGCCCCCGCTTCGCCAGCTCCAGGTCGGTCGGGCGGAGGCCGCCCGCCCCGAGGAGGATCCGATAGTGGCCCTCGGCGTCCGCGTACGCCCCCCGCTCCTGGAGGAGGCTCGCCAGATGGAGGCGGGCCATGATGCCGGGCCGGGTTCCGGGAAACTGGCCCGCCGTCCGCAGGAGGGCCTCCTCGGTCTCCTTTCCCGCCTTGGTCGACTCGGCGACGGCGTAGGAGAGCGCGGCGCGCTGCTGGATCCGCGCGGTCCAGAACCGGTAGCCCCCCGCGGCGATGACGATGGCGGCGAGGACCGCCCCGGCCGACGTCAGCGGCTTGCGGTTCGCGGCCGTCCACCGGAGCGCCCGGGAGGCGTAGATCTGAAACTTGTCGGGCTGCTTGATTTCCTTCCGGATGGTGCGGGCCATCGGGCCGTCTCCTTCGGCGTTCCTGGCTGCGCTCCCGCGCTCTCGGGCGCACTCCGTCATGCGGGCATTGCCCGCATCCGCGCGGGCCGGCGCCGCACAGCGCCGTGGTCTGTCTCAGGGGCGTGGGCCTATCCCAGCGCCGTGGACCTATCCAGCGCCGCGGGCGCTCTTTTGTACCCAATCGGGCCGTTGGCGTCAAAGCGGGAGAGGAGCGGCGGCGGCGGGGCTGGGAGCCCTGCCGGGGCCTGGGGGGCCGCGGCGTGCGATATGGGCGGGACGCCTCCGAGGGCGGAACCCGCCCGATTTGGCCTTCGCGCCGGGTCCGCCCCGGATGGAGCCCGCCCCGTGCGAGGGCCTCCGGGTTGCGCCCGGCCGGGTCGAATCCGCCTTGTCCGGGAGCCCCCGCGCCCATCCCGCCCCGGTGGGGAACCATTCCCGGTGGGG